>CAZIRH010000042.1:0-18539 GCA_964541065.1 uncultured Solibacteraceae bacterium | reverse complement strand
GCCGCGCGGCGCGCCTCGTGGCCGGCGTTCGCCAAAGCCTGCAAGCACGCCAGAGCCTGCTCCAGCGGGTTGTTCCCCTCACTAGCCTCATCGGCAAAGGCCACCGCGGCCAGCAGCTCTTTGTCGTGGTCCTCGAGGCGAGACTCCAGCTCGCTGTAGCTGAAGCTGGTCCCGGCCTGCACCATCGCGACCAGGGCCTGGAGAATGCGCCGGGCGCCGAACTGCTCGAAGGAGGGCAGAGCGGCGAGCATGGGCACCGCCTGACGCCGCGCCTCGTCGCTCGCCAGCAGCGCCTCGAGGAGCAGCTTCTCGACGGGCCTCAGCGCGGGTGCCGGTGGCGGCGCCGCGGTCTCCCGGCGCTGCGCGGCCGTCCGGCGGAAGTGGTCGAGCACCAGGCCGGGATCGACGCCCAGGTAGGTCGCCACGTCGTTGGCGATGGTCACGCGCTCGAGCTTGTCGGAGACCTGCTGGATGGCCGGCAGCAGGAACTGGAGGCTGGCCAGGCGGCCCTCGGCGGTGCGCGGGTCGTAGCGCGCCCGCGCCCGGTCCGCCAGCCAGTAGAAGTAGCCCGGCGCATGTGCGAGGCGCTGGCGGTACTCCTCCGGGCCGCGTTGCTTGACGTAGGCGTCCGGGTCCAGGCCGGTCTCGAGCTCCAGGACGCGCACCCGCATGCTCTCCTCCAGCAGCATCTGGATCGAACGCTCGGCGGCGTTCATCCCGGCGGCATCCGGGTCGAAGTTCACCACCACCTTGTCGGAGTGCCGGCGCAGCATCCGCACCTGTTGGGTGGTGAGCGCGGTGCCGCAGCTCGCCACTACTTCCTCGACGCCCGCGGACCACACGCCGATGGCGTCCATGTAGCCCTCGACCAGCACCGTCCGGTCCGCCTTGCGAATCGGCTGGCGGGCGCGGTGCAGGTTGTAGAGCACCCAGCTTTTCCTGTAGATCGGCGTCTCCGGCGAGTTCAGGTACTTGGGCTCCTCTCCGGCGACGAGCGCGCGGCCTCCGAACGCAATGACCTTGCCGGACTCGCTGTGGATGGGAAACATCAGGCGGCCCCGGAACCGGTCGAAGAACCCGCTCCCGTCCTGGCGCTTGAGCAGCAGGCCGGAGGCCTCCAGTTGCTCTTCCGTGAAGCCTTCTTTGGCGAAGGCGCGCGCCAGCGCCTGGCCGGAGGTTTCCGCATAGCCCAGGCCGAACTCCTCGATGAGCGCGCGGCTCAGGCCGCGCTTGTCGAGGTAGGCGCGGGCCTCCGTGCCGGCCGAGGCCTCCAGAGCGGCGCGGTAGGTGCGGAAGGCCATGTCATGCATCTGGTGGACGGCCGCGCGCAGCTTGGTCTCCGGGTCCGAGTACTCGGCCCGCTTGGGCATGGGGATCCCGTGACGGTCGGCCAGCAGCGTGAGCGCCTCATAGAAGCTGAGGCGCTCGATCTCCATGACGAACTTGATGACGTCGCCGCCCACGCCGCAGCCGAAGCACTTGTAGAACTGGTGGCCGCCGTGGACGCTGAAGGAGGGAGTCTTCTCGGTGTGGAAGGGGCAGCGGCCCATGTAGCGCGGCCCGGCGCCCACGCGCTTCAGGCGCACGTACCCGCCCACCACCGCCACGATGTCCACCGCGGATTTCAGTTGCTCGACAAAGTCCATGGCCGCCGCTTGTGACCATTGTCGTACGAGTTGATGTATGCTTGCTCCGGCGAGGGGCCGAGGAGGTACAGGGACGTGAACCGACGAGAGTTGCTCGAGCTTGGGCTGAGCCTGCCGGTGGCGGGGCTGGCGCTCCAGGACGCACCGCAGAGGACCGCCGTGCCCGAGACCTACGTCATCGAGTACGGCCTGGACTACGTCAACAACCCCGCGTTTCTCCGGCAGGTGGCGGAGGCCCCGCCCCAGTTCCTCCACGTGGGCCACGACGTGCCGTTCAAGGCCGGCTCCGGGCCGCGCCTGGTCCCGGAGCCCTTCCAGGGGAAGTACCTGGACCGCTACGGCCTGCTGTCCCCGGAAGCGCTCCGCAAGTATTCGAGCGATCTCCAGGAGTTCGTCGCCCGGTTGCACCGCGCCGGCGCGCGCACCGTCATTCCCTACATCTGCAACCAGACCATGGGCGGCGATCCCGACCGCCGCGCCGGCTTCTGGGAGTTCTACGACCACTGGGACGACTACCGCGAGTTCGGCCTGCCGCCCCAGCCCGGCGCCGATCCCGTCGAGTGGCTCCAGCGGGACCCGCAGGGGAACATCAGCTTCAACTACGCCAGGACGCATCCCGTTTTCGCGCCCGCTTTTCGCTGGACGCCCTGCCCGAACAACGAGCACTGGACGCGGTACCTCGAATTCGTGGTCGAGAAGATCGCCGCGTGCGGCTACGACGGCGTGTTCGTAGACAACAACATTCTGCACTGCTATTGCCGCTGGTGCCGCCGCGAGTTCGTCCGGTATCTCCGGAGCCGCTACAACCCGGACGCGCTGCGGCGGGCGTTCGGAACCGCGGACGCCGCCGCGGTCGAGCTGAGCTGGCAGGCCGATCGCGTATCGTGGTCGAGGACGCGGCCGGAATTCCGCGACTTCCTGCTCCACCAGAAAGCCTCCGAGCTCAAGGAGCGGTTTGGAGTGACCGAGCTGGACTCGGTACAGGAGCTCAACTTCCTCGGCAACGGCTACCTGAAGCGGCCGGCCGGAGAGTTTATCGCGCACCTGGAGGAGAAGTACCCGGCGGCCGAGCGGCGCCGCCGCTTCGGCGCCGAAGACCTCCGCAGCCTGGGACTCGAGACGCCCCAGCGACGCCTGGCCTGGCTCGAGACGCAGCGCTTCTGGGCCTGGAGCATCGCCGAGAACCTGATCCGTTTCCAACGCGCCGGCGAGAGGATCCGGAAGCCGTTCCTGGTCTTGCCGAACTGGGGCGCCATGCGAACCATCCTGAACGTGGATGGAAGGCGGCAGGACGCCAAGAACGTCGAGGAGTGGAGCCGCGGTTGCCGCTGGCTGATGTTCGAAGAGGACGGCATGCCCGGGCGGCTGGCGCGCGGCCTCTACCATGATTTCCTCAGCCAGTACAAGTACGGGCTGGCCACCGGTGTGCGCCCGGTGGTCCTGCCCTATGGCAAGCAGACCGCGGCCAACCTGGAGCTGGCGCACGCCGAGGCAGCGGCCTCGGGCGGCGGGGCCTACGTGCAGGGCGGCTACCGGTTCCCCGAGGTGAGGCGACGCTGGCGCGCCTTCTACGAGCGGCACCCGGGCCTCTTCGAGGGCTACGAGCCCTGTGCGGAGGTCGCCGTCGCCTACCTCTTCAACCAGGTGCACTACGAGAACAGCACACACCTGCTGCACCTGCACCAACTGAAGCGGGCGCTCGATGCCGGGCACATTCTCTTCGACTACGTGACCGAGGGCGCGATCGAGGCCGGGCGGCTGGCGCGCTACCAGGTCGTGCTACTGCCGCAGGCGGCCTACTTGAACGACCGCGTCGTGCGCGCGCTCGAAGCGTGGGTGCGCGGCGGCGGCCGCTTGGTCCTGACGGGCGACCTGCCCGCGTTCGATGAGACCGCGAGGCCCCGCGCGAAGCCGGCCTTTGCGGATGCCTTTCACGCCGCGCGGCCCCAGGACGACATGCAGGTGGTCTCGCTCGGGAAGGGCAGGTTGGCCTGGGCGCGCGCCATCGAGCGAGTGGCGCCCATTCCCGAGCAGGAGCGCAGACTCCTGTACCTGAGCAGCACGGCGCTGAACGAAGCCGTCGCCAAGCTCTCTGGGCAGCAGGCGCAGCCGGAGCGGCCGCTCATCGGGCTGCTCGCCAAGCTGGCGGGGAAGAACCTCGCCTACACCGATCGGGGCGACCTGCCCGGGTTGCGCGCCACTTGCTACTGGCGGCGGGCAGGCCGCGGCGCGCGCCTCGTCCTGCACCTGGTCAGCTACGAGGTCAACGAGAACCAGCCGCCCGAACCGGCCCGCGATGTGCCGATTTCTCTGCCGCTGCCGGCGGCGGGGCGGCTGGTGGGGCTGCGCTGCTACCGTGCGGGAGCGGAGCAGCCTGCGAAACTGAGCGGCGAAATCCGCCTGGGGCGGCTGGAGTTCCGGGTGCCCGAAGTTGTGGTGCACTTGCTGGTCGAGGCGGAGCTGGTCAGTTCGGACGCCGCAGCGAGCGTGTAGTGTGCTAGAGGTGGACTATGGCTGAGCCGAGGAAATCGTGGCGGGAGAAGCTCCAGTACGACAAGGGCCTGCCGAAGGTCGTGAAGCTCTGCGGCAAGATGGCCAAGGCCTGGGGGCAGGGCACCATGGTGGTCCCTTTGCCCAGGGAAGTCGCCGAGCTGATGCGGAAGGTGCCCAAGGGCAAGCTGACCACCATCAACGAACTCCGCCGGGTGCTGGCGGCGCGGCACGGCACCAACCATGCCTGCCCCATCGTGACCGGCATTTCGGCGGTGATGGCCTCCCGCGCGGCCGCCGAAGATGAAGCCGAGGGCAGGAAGCGGGTGCTCCCTTACTGGAGGACTCTGAAGTCGGACGGCGAGTTGAATCCCAAGTACCCCGGGGGCATCGAGGGCCAGAAGGCGCGGCTGGAATCCGAGGGGCACACCGTCATCCACAAGGGCAAGCGCTGCCTGGTCGCCGACTACCAGGCCCGCCTGGCGCGCCTGTAGCCACAGCGACTCCTGAGTGCGCCGCTGCCGCGCCGGGTGCACCGGTGAGCTGCTCGGTGTGGAGTATACTGTGGATTGGAGTCCACACATGGAAACCTTCCAGGTCGTCTTCGACTCGAAGCTGCTCCGGGCAACGGACCGGGCCGCGCGTCGCTCGAAGCTGAACCGGTCTGCGCTGATCCGTGACGCCGTGCGCGCGCATTTGAGGAGGCTGGAGATCCGGGGGCTGGAGCAGCGTGACCGCCAGGGCTACGAGACTGGGCCTCGAACGGACGATGGACTGTCTGTTTGGGAAGCGGAGGCGACGTGGCCGCCGGAGTAGCCCGGGGAGACGTTCGTCTGTACCGGTTCGCTCCTCCGGACAAGCAAAGGCCAGTCGTCGTCCTCACGCGCGACAGCGCCATCCGCTACTTGTCCACGGTCACCGTGGCGCCGATCACATCGACCATCCGCGGAGTGCCGTCCGAAGTCCTGCTCGACGAGGAGGACGGCATGAGGGGTCGCTGCGCTATCAATCTGCACAACGCGGTTACTGTATCGCAGCAGCGCCTAGGGAACCGCGTGGCGCAACTCGGTCCGCGCCGCATGAGTGAAGTCTGTTCCGCCCTGCGCTTCTCGCTCGGTTGCGACGCCCTGTGAGTCCGCCGCGAACCGGCCAGAAAGGCATCCCCAGGGGCTGGACCGCAGACAGCACCCGGCGAGACCCGCCCCCGCGGCCCACACGCCGATTGCGCCCCTGAATCGAGTGACCGAATGACGCCCATCCCTTCAAGCGCACAAGCCGACTTGTTGGGGCCGATCCACCCAGACTTCCTCGAACGCCGCTTCGGGGAGCCTGATCTTCAGGGACTTCTCTGGGAAGCCGACCAGACGTCCGCTAAGCCTAATCCGCGCTCTTCTCCGAGAATCGCGCCTGGGCAAGAGGACTTGCGATTGACACGCTCTCTAAAGCCGATCCAGTTCGGCAAACAGAGAGAGTTGTATCCTGCTCGCTATGTGATCCCAGGCGAATCGCATCGGCACAGGATTCTTGAATACGAGATGCCCCTCTATCTGAATGGGCGAGGCGAGCTTCAGCGTTTTTGAGACCGCAAGCTTTTGCGCGGTCAATACTCCAAGACGATTGAGATGCCTCTTCAGGTCGTCAGGTTTCCCGTCTGATCGCACCTCCCCGCGGAAGTCAGCAAGTTGCTCGGCGACTTCCCCGACGGTCCTACGGAATTGAAGGTCCTTGCACTCTATGACCAGGACCCTGCTCGAGTCAGGACGCCACGCGAGGACATCGATGTCGCCGTAGTCCCGGTCGAGAGATCGACCAAGGATCTTGGTCAGCTTGACCTCCTGCTCAACCTGCCAGCCAAGCTCTCGCATTCTGCAGGCCACCGTCGAATTGAACTCGACGCGATGCACCCTATTTGCGTGCCCAATCCATTTGCACATCTTAGGGGACCTCGCCTGCGATGAGGAAATCTCCCCGCTATGGAACCGAACCACCATCGCGTAAAACGCCTCACCCAGCAATCCCGGGGCGAAAACGACGACCGGATCATCTCCGGTGTCGACTTGAAGGAAAGGTCGGCGCACAATCGATAGGCGTCGGCCGAAACGCCAAGGGTGCCAGTCTTTCTCTTCAAATTCGCCGCCTGCCACACGCCATTCGGTCCGTGGCACCAACGTGAGCATATCCAAAGTCACAGAGGCCTTCTCCAATGAAGCGCCCCCCGCCCCTGCGAACACCGCGGCAAGGGCCGAACGTCGCAGATGAACGACTGCCCTAGGCGGTTGCTGGCCGATCTCTTCCAGTTGGTCTATCAAGGTCCGGATGGCGTCCAGCGAAGCGCCGAATTCGGCCTCCCAAGCATCGAGGAATTCGGGCTCAAGCACGTCGGCGATCGAAGATCCCATCCTAACGGGCGCGTACAGGCCCGCATAGGAATCGATAGCCTGCCTCACCTCCGCCTCTCCATAGACTTGGCCGAAAGGTTCATAAATCGTGTCCATGAAGGACTGGTTCATGTGCACATCGCCCAGTGGGGTGATTCTGAGGGCCGGCTCCATGGCACCCCAGTGGACTGCGTCCGACCATCCGCCAAGGTAGAAGGCCAGCATGACCTGGGACATCGCGCGGGACAAGTCAAGCTGCCCGGGAGCTCTACCGCCCTCCAGCGGGCATTCGCAGATGGCCGCCTCCAACAAGATCCTGGATGAGGTGGAGCAGGCGTTTAGCCGACTGAGGTGCTCTACAACGGTGCGAATCGCTGCATCTTTGTCATCGTGCATCGCAAGATTTGCTTGAGCAGTGCGTTTCCAAACGTCGCGGCCGTGAGCTGCGACCTCGTGATTGTGGAGCACAGCGCTAACGAACGAACGACGGTCAAGGCACTTGAGCGCAGCGCCAAGATCATCGAGGACGGCTCGAACCACATCGTTCAGGTATGACGTGCATTCGGGTACTCCTGAGATTTCTGGGCTACTATCTCGCGAACGGACTCTCCAACCGAGGCCGATTCGGGAAGCAGCGTCATCCAGCGGGTCAATCAGCAGCGGCTCACTGTTGATTTCCGACCCAACGAAATCTCGGAAGAACCTCGCCTCGAACCGGTGTATCCACCTCGCCTGTGAGTTCGGGCAAATCCTATCCACAAGACAGATGCGTTCGTTGGCATCAGCGAGCTCACCGCTCGCCTCGGCCACCCCAGCCACCAGCGCATCGACAAGAACGCGCTCGGCGACGTTCTCCGGCTGCATTAGACCATCGTCGAAGCCCTGCGCGATCTTCATCAGTATGTTGGGACGACCGGCTTCAGCGGCAAGCTGGAGAAGCGAGCGAAGTTCCTCAGCATCCTTGGGCTTGACGCGGCTCCAAGCGGAGCCGAGCACCTCGGCGAAGCTGACAACGATCGAGATGGGAACTGTGGGAAGCCCAGGGTATGCCTCGTCCAAGACGGGCGCCGCGCGTCGGAGCCAAGTACACAGCATTCTCCAGTGATCGAACACCGAATCGCGCGGCGCATACTCTGGCGCTGTGATCTCGATCCACCACGGCCGTTTGGGCGCCACGTAGACTCCACGCAACCTGCCCTCTAGAAGGTCTTCCTCACTTGCATAAACAGGGGCGCTATTGTCCTCCTCGAATTCTGACCGACCGAGCTTCCTAACCTTCACCCACCGGCCATCGGAATCGAGGACGCGCCGAGGGTCCCACTCCATCATCACGCTATGTCTCAGGTCGCGGACAGCGTTCTGGTTCACCATTATCGAACTCTCTGTTCCAGGAGCAGCGAACCCGTCGGGCAACTGGCCATGTGGGACGAGGTGACCCCCCAACTGCCTCGACCACGCCACAAGGTTGAGCAGCCCGTTGACGTTGAACAACGCGGTTCCTTGACGCTCGATGGCCTGCTGCGAGTCCAGCAACCGCCAGAGGGAGAGTCGGTCGAATTCGGAGAGCCAGCTCAAAGTGACCAGATCATGGGCCGCGATCGACTCTACGCGCCAATGGCAGGGAAGATCGCCCTTCAACGCAAAGTACAGCGCGCGGCCGAACCCACAGGCCACCACGAGGGATATTCCGTCACGAAAACCAGGCTGCTCGTTCGCATGGACTGACGCGTGCTTGAGATGCTCGCTGACAGCCAGAGCCAAAGCATCGGGGTCGGCGTTTGCGCCGCTTAGCCCATCTTGGAGGAAGCCATCGAGTCCATCAACGAAGAAGACAAGCTGAAGGAATCTGCCAGGATCGACCTCGGTCATGATGGCGCCGATCCGTCCACCGCTTATTCTTTGGAATCTGATTGGTGCCCCTGAACGCCCACCGAGAATGGGTGTCTCGTCAAAGAGCTGCGCAAACTCAGCAGCAAGGGCGCGCACGAACGCATCAGCATCGCCGGTTGAGAGGGCCGCCTCGATGACGAATCGTGTGATAGCTGAGCCGATTGCTGTCGGCAAGAGGAGGTAGGCGAACTGGCCGTGGAACGCGACCGGCCGTCGTTCAAGCTCGGTGTGCCCGATCGGCTGAGCGCGCAGCTCAGGTCGGTCGTCAGGACTGAAAGCGAATTCGGCCAGCAACGTCTTTGGGATCTCTAGCCGCGCGAGATCATCTTCGCTAAACCGGATTGAAGCACGGGCGGATGACAGCCGATCAGCAATGCCTCTGGGTAAAGCGTTTAGGGGCGTCTCCTGCCCCAGGCTGTTCTCGCGGACACCAGCCCGCGCCGCGACTGCATCTGAAAGCTTGAGCAAACACTCGACCGAGCTGCAAAGTCGGTCATAGGGAGCCCGCTCGGGCATTCTCTCCACAACGTTGAGGATTCTCTGCAGATGAAATCCGGTGCCTTCGCGAATGCCTTCAAAGATGCGGAAGTTGCCCTGCGGCGTATTCACGAGGCTTACGAACACGTCTTCAGCCGGGTCTTCCATCCAACCGCAGTATCCGTCCCCGAGGCCCTCGAAGCTTCGGATGGCAAATCCCTTCGTGGGCGCCAGCCGACCCTCGCAATAGGCCACTGCCAAGTGAACCAAGGCCTCGATTCGAAGGCAGTTTGCCTGCAACTCCGGCATCGCGAGGAGGCCAGCAAAAGTCGCAACGGTCCTTGTGGGTTGCAGTTCTCTCAGTTCCGCAGTGATGGCCGGGTGTGCCTTGGCGAGTGCTTCGATGGTGAAGTTTCCAGACGGAGGCGTCTTTCCGGCTTCCTCGCGATCCTCATCCCACACTAATCCTTACGATACGCCAGTTGCCTCAAGAATGCTACCCAGAGGTCGAAGTCGCGCACGTCCACTCCCGGAAGGGGTAGGCATGCTCCTTGGTGCGCAGAACCGTCACTTGGTCGCATAACGCCCGAGCCGCAAGTGTGCTCCCAACCAGAAGTCCGCATGTGGGAAGTTGGAGCCGCGCCGGCCGGATGGGGTCCACCAGACGGCCTTTCGGTCCTTGAACGAGTGCGAGGGCGTGCCGCGGGCCAGATGGCGAGGTGTCGAGCCTTGCCCCCGCCCTTGACTATTCACGACGCAACGCCACCACCGGGTCGATGCGCACCAATTTGCGGGCCGAGACACAGCAATGTGCCAGAGCCGCATCGGCGGCCTGGTCCCCCAGCGCGATGCGGATGCCGAGCGTCTCCGTCGCCCGCCCCCCCTACCGCGCCACGTCGGCCACGCAGTTCCAGCCCGAGAAGTAGCCTTTGCGGAAGACGGGCGGGGCGCCCATCATGTCCAGATCCAGGCGCACCGCCACCGGCTGCCCGGTGGCGGTGGTCACCGCCCGGCCCGCCTGTCCGGTCCGCAGGATCCACTCCAGCGTGTAAGTGGACGCGGTAGGCTGGGCCCGCTCCTCGGAGTCGGCGAAGAAGTCGAAGGCGCCCCACACGCCGTCGTAGCGCGGCCAGTTGAATCCCTCGGCGCCGAACTTCACCTGCATGGTGGCCCCCGCCGGGCTGCCCGGCCAGACGTACTGCTTGGCGGCCGTGCGTCCCGCGGTGTTCGAGAAGCTCTGGCCGTCGATGGTGACGGTGATGCTCTGGTTGGTGCCGGCCAGGTTCGAATGCAGCGTGTAGCCGAGGCGCGGCTGCTGGCCGCCGCCAGGGTACGCCGCCTGCGTGAAGGCCGCCGCGCGGTTGAAGAAAGCCAGAAACGCTGGCGTCACGGTGATGGCGCCGCCGGGCTTGGCCACATACTGCGTGCCCTGCTGCTGCACGAGGTTCTGCAAGCTCTGCTGGTGGAACTGCCACAGGGCGCCGTCCGGAGGCCGGAAAAAGCGGTTTACGTCCTCGATGGTGGCTTGCACCGTGCTCTTGGGGTTGAAGGGGTACTTGGCCATCAGCTCGCGGAACTGGCTGCATACAGCTTTCCCTTCCGGGGGACGCGGACGCAGCAACCGCTCGACCTGGGTGATGGGGTCCTCCATCAGCGTGCGCACGGCACCCGGCAGGTTGGCCTCTCGGTCGATCTGGAAGGTCTGCGCCAGTTGGCCGGTGATGAGCCGCGCCTTCTGCGCTTCGGCCAGGGTCTGTGCGGCCGCCGGGTCGCTGGGCCCGGCGGGACTGGCGGCCACCTGCGCGACCGAGCTCTGAAGGCCCAGCAAGCTGCCCATGTAGTTCTGATTCGACGGCGCCACCCACTGGTTCTGGCAGGCGGGCGGCACCACGCGCTGGGGCGCGTCAAACGCGCTGCGAATCTCCGCCGCTTCCACGCTGGTGTTCTGCGATACCAGGCAGAACAGGCCCAGCAGCGGCGACTGCGCTCCCGAGAGGATGCCCAGCTTCTTGGCCGCGTCGTCCAGATTGGCGTAGCGCGAGATGCTCGAGGCCTTCAGGAAGTCGCGCCACTCCTTCAGGAAATCCCGCAGGTAGAACCCGCGCAGCTTCTGCTCGAGCGCGGCCGGGTCCAGGTTGGCGAACACCTGCGGCCCCAGCACCCACTCCTCGCCGCCGAAGAACTGGTCCGGTCTCTTGAAAGCCGTCTGCATGAAGGCAAAGCCGTCCCGGGTGAACGCGCCGCGGACCTCGCGGCTGTTCAGCACCACCTCGTTGGGGAACATGCGCACGGGCGGGAACTTCTTCGAAGCTGCGTCCAGCAGGGCCTGGTAGATGCGCTCGTCGGCGTTGAAGCTTCTCAAGTAGCGGCGCGCGCGGTCGATCGCCAGGGCGTCGCCCTCAGTCGAGAACGGATTCGAGACCTTCAGTTCCTCGGCGTAGAAATCGAACTGGTTGCGCGCCAGTTGCAGGCGCTCCTCGTCCACGCCGCGGCCGGCGGTCCAGCGCTCCATCAGTACCGGGGTCAGGAAGGCGCGGGTCGAGCGCTTGTACTCGGAGGTGGTGATCAGGTAGGCCTTGAGCGTGTCGTAGACGGGGCGGTACGGATCGGCGGGACCAGGGCTGGGCGACAGGCGCCGCAGCGTGTCCAGCATTCCGGCCTGGGTGAAGGCGAACAGCAGCGGGTGGAAGGCGCGATGGAAGTAGACGCGGCGCGCGTCCGGATAGAGGTCGCTGCCCACATACAGGCCCCAGCGCAGGCTCAGGGGAGGGCCTTCGCGCTCGTACTCGCTCAGCGTGGCCAGCACCAGCCGCAGCCGGTCGGTGCGCTTGAGCGCATCGGCGGAGGGGAGGCCTGGAACGCCGGGCTCGAGGCCGCCGAGGCCGCGGGCGGCCTCCAGCACCTGGTTCTCCAGGCTGCGGTTCCGCGCCCACGACACGGTGAAACCAATCGAGCAGACCAGGAACAGCACCGCGGCCGCGGCCAGCAGGATGCGCCGTCGCCGGTTGACCTTGAGGTTGGCGCCGCTGGCGCCCAGGGCGCCGCGGTCGGCCAGCAGCACGCTGTGGAAGAAGTGGCTCAGAAACAGCCACTGCGGCACGCGGCGGGAGCCGCGCACGGCAGGCGCGGGCGCCGGGGCCGGGCGCGCTTGCCCGGGGCGGAAGTACCCCGTGGCGCTGCCGGATTCGGGTGACGGCTGGCGCACCTCCATCGCCGCCGGGGCCACCTCTTCGACGACCACCGGCCGCACCCCGCTGAAGTAGAACCCGCGCAGAAACGGGGCGGCCCGCAACTGGCTGGGCTTGGCCAGGTCCACCAGGCACTGCACCAGCCCCGGCCGGAGCTTGCGGAACTCGCGGGGGAACTCGTAAGCGCCCGGGAGCTTCTCCGGGGCGTGCTCGCGGGCCAGGAAATCCATGCGCCGCTCGGCCAGCGCGAAGAACAGGTTATTGAAAGCGGCGGTCAGGCCCTGGGTGGCCTGCTCGGCGTAGACGCCCTCGGGAACGCCCGCCGGCATGGGCAGGGTCGCGCCCAGAACCTGCGCCGCCTCCTCGTGCGTGAGGTTGCGAACGTAGTCCAGGAAGAACGGCAGCCGGTCGGTCTTGGTGAACAGCACATACACCGGGAGGCTGATACCGAGCCATTGCGAGATCTCGCCGAGGCGCTGGTGCAGATTGCGCACGGCGACCGCCACCGCATCCCCCGCGCCGGGCTTGAGGAACTCCTCGGCATCGAAACACGCCACCGCGGCGCGCGGCGCGGCGCCCCCCACGGCCTGGAGCCGTCCCGGAGCCAGCCGTCGCACCAGCCGCTGCCAGCGCGCCGGATCGGCCAGCAGCCCCCCGGCCGCCTCGACGAACACGGTCTGGCGGGCGAACCACAGGTTGAGGCAGCGCGTCGGGGCGATGGCGTTCTCCTGGTAGACCTGCCCGGCCAGCAGTTCCGGCTCCATGCCCGAATTGATCAGGGTGGTGGTCTTGGCCGAGCCGGGCGGCCCGATCAGCAGGACCACCGGCAGTTGGCTCAGCCGGGCGCCGCGGCCCAGGCGCGAGGCGGCCAGCCGCGCTTCGGCGTCGCGGATGAGCAGGTCGATTTCGTCGGCCCCTCCGGCGCCCTCCGTGCCGCCGCGCTTGCGGGCCGGCCCGATGCCCGAAGCGTAGCTCTTGAACTGGTACCAAAGGTAGAGGCCCGCCACCAGCGCGCCGATGACGGCCATGGCCACGCGGAACACCCACAGGTCCGGGCCGCGCAGGCCGAGCACGCCCCCGAAGATCCACACCAGCATCACGTAGACCGCCAGCGCCGAGCCGGTCAGAAGGTATTGCGGGCCCATGGCAGCCTCCTGCTACCCTCGTCCCTGGGTGGCCAGCAGGCGGATGTCGGAGACGCCCGCTCCCAGCGAGAGCTTGAACGTGATGAACAGCAGCAGGGCCAGCACGAAGCAGGCCCCCGCCACCCAGAGCAGGCGTTTGATCCAGGGGTCGGCCCCGGCCCGCCGTGCGGCCTCGGCCGGGATGGCCCAGTGCGGGCACAGGCCGGTCATGGCGCCGCGGACACGGCGGATCTTCTCGGCCACCGCCCCCATGAGCGAGCGCAGCTCCGCCTGCCCCCCCAGTCCATAGCGGCCTCGAAAACCCAGCAGCAGGCACAGGTCGTAGACCTCCAGCAGGTCGGCCACGTTGTGCGCATCGGGCGCCCCCAGCAGCCGCTGGAGGTTCTGGAAAAACACCTCGCCCGCGATGTGGTGCCCGAAATACTCCTCCTGCATGGGCAGGCGCGGCCAGCCGGCGAAAGCCGGGTGCTGCAAGTTCAAAACCGATTCGTCCAGAAAGGCCACCGCCGCGAACAGCGCCAGCCGAATCTCCTCGGGAGTATAGCCGCGGCGGCGGGCCTCGTCATCGGCCGTCTTGAGGGCTTGCCGCATCTGGGCCCGGAACTGCTCGGCGTCCGAGACCGCCTGACGACCGCTGCGCAGGCGGACGACGGCGGTGAAAACCTCCTGGAAGGCCAGGGCCAGGTTGTCTGGGCGGCGGTCGAAGCTGACCGCGGCCGCCGGCGCGCCGGGGAAGCCTGAAACAGGAGTGCTCATAGGAGGCCCTCAGGATTCCAAGACCACTAGCAACTGGATCTCCGGTTGGGGAATCTCCCCAGGGATATAGACGCCCACCTCCCGCGTCTGCACGATGTGGTCCCAGCAGGGGCCGGCCCGGGTGACGCCGAAGTATTGGGTCTCCAGCTTCGGGGAGACCGCCGCCGGGGGAGCGGGCAGGTGGGTCAAGGCCATCCCGGGCAAGGCTCTGGTCACCAACCTCGAAATGAACTCGCGGGAGCAGACCTTCACCAGTTGGGGCGTCTTGGTGATCAGGTCGGCTTCGCCGATCGCCGAGTGCATCCCCAGGATCCAGCGCGCGCGTCCCAGGCAGCGCTGGTCGGCCACCGGCCCGGACCAGAAGTAGTTGCCCATGGGCTCCAGCGGGATGGGAACGCAGTTGGTGGGAATGACGGTTTCCAGCAGAAACCGTATCTGCTCATCAAGCGCCTCGAAGCATTCCTGGAGGCGCTGGTGGTCGTAGACCGGAAGCGTGCGCGGATGCGCGTCCAGGCCGAAGGTGCACAGCGCTCCGCCCAGACGCGCCAGCTCCAGGAATAGCTCCTCGGGATGCCCGCGCTTGGCCAGGTAGAGATGCCGCAGCGACGCCAGGCTCGAATTGACGCAATGCAGGAACCAGAAGTTGGCCACTTCCTGGGCCGACCAGCCTGCGGGCGTCTTGCCCCCCGCCTGCTTGCCCTGCGAGAGGACTGCGCTCTTCTCTTCGAGGATCTCAGTCAGGCGCCGCAACATCAGCATCAGGCGTTCGCTGGCGCTGATCTCGAGGCACGGCGGAATGAACCTGCCGTCGAAGATGAAGTGCCCGGAGCTGTCCCGGGTGATGCGCGCCACCGGCAGGCTCACCAGCTCGTCGGCAAGCTCGGTATCGAGCAGCAGGCGGATGTTCTTGCGGGCGACCTTCACCGGTTTGTCGTCGCGCCCAGTGTTTTCGTCGGCCAGGGTCAGGCTCTCGGCGGTGTAGCGCGCGCCCGCCGGCGCACCCTCCTCCAGCGCGCAGTTGGGCCCGCCCAGCCGCCGCGGGGGCAGCGCCAAGTGCACGGTCATGCTCTCGCGAATGGGCGAGAACAGCTCACTGATGTTGCGCGGCTCCGGCAGCGGGTCGCAATCGGGCATCTGGAAGACCAGCCCGTCCGGGAATACGCCGCGCGCGTGCACCAGCGACAAGGTTCCGTTGTGCAGCGCCTCGGCGTCCAGCTCGCAGCCGGCCAGGCCGTAGGCGGCGAAGAAGAGGCTGGAGACCGCAAAATGGACCGTGTCTTCGAAGTAGCGGGACTGCGCCTGGAAATGCTGCGGCCCCAGGTACATGCCCTCCGACCAGACCAGCCTGGAAAGCTGCTTCATAGCTCACGCCTGCCCGCGCAAGTCGTATTATAAGCCGGGTGCGCCGAACAGTGGGCCCGGCCTGTATTGAACCCTCCGCGATTGGGTGCCATCATAGTACCAGGGTTGAGGCATGGATCTCGACAATCGCTACGATCTGCTCGAGGTCGTGGCCAACGACAGCGAATCAAAGACTTTCCGGGCACGCGAGACCGCCACCGGATGTGATGTGCTCGTCCATCTCATGTTCGGCGGACAGGGCGTTCCGCATAAGGGGAAGCTGCTGGACCTGGTGTTGCAGCGCGTGGTGGATCCTTCGCCGGACAGGCGCCGGCAGATACTCGAGATCAGCGATTACAAGGGGATGCCGTATGCCGTGACCGAGGTGTTGCCCGGCTTTCGCAGCCTGCGGGAATGGCTGGAGGCGGAGAGGCAGCCGGAGGCGCCTGGCCCGCCCGCGGCCGCCTCTGCTCCGCCGGACCCGCTCGCCATGACCGGCAGGTGGGCAGTGCCAGGCGGGGAGAAACCTCCCGTGCCCGCACCCGCCCCCGCGCCGGAGCCGGCGGCTGCCGTTCCGTCACCGCCCCCACTCCGGGAGCCAGCGCCCCCGCGGGACGACTTCGACCGTCTTTTCGGGGCGCCGCCCCCAGCGCCCAGCCCGCCCGGGAAGGCCGAGCCAGGAGAATTCACGCGCCTGTTCGGGGCTGCCCCGGGCAGCACTCCGACGGTCTTACCACCCCCGCCTCCCGCGGCGCCACCGCCGCCGGGGCAGCCGCCATCCATGGGCCGCGCGGAACCGGGCGAGTTCACGCGACTATTCGGCGCCTCCGGAGCAGCCGCCTTCCCCTCGATGGGCGGACCGTCCCCGCAGCCAGAAGGACCTGCCCCGGCGTTCGGCGCGCCACCTCAGCCGCTGCCGCCCCCGGCTGGAGGGCAGGCTGGCGAGTTCACGCGCCTGTTCGGGCCCCGGGCCGGCCCGGCGGCCCCCCTCCCCGCGGGCCCCGCAGCCCCAGCGGCGGGCAGCGCCACTCAGGCTTTCGGCCTCCCGGCCCAGACCGTGCAGCCTTCAGGGCCGCCGGTCCCCCAGGGGCCCAGCGAGTACACTGCTCTTTTTGGATCCCCAGGCGCGCGTCCAGCCTATCAGGCGCCGCCGGCGCCGCCGTCGCCCCTGGCCGCGACGCCGTCGCCGCAGCCGCCCCAGCCCGTGCCGCTGACCCGGCGCCCGTACTTCGTGCCCCTGCTGATCGCCGGCAACGTCCTGTTCCTGCTGGTCCTTTCGGTGCTGTTGTACTTCCTGTTGAAGCGGTAGCGCGCCGCCAGGCCGCGGTTTCGAGCTATGCCTGCTGAATGCCGCCCGTGACTGGCACTATGCCGAGAAGTGAGTCGTTGGGGTAGTAGTGATCGACGTTCTCCGGCGTGATCAACTGGTGCTTGATGAACACAGCCGGAGGCACTGGCTTGCCCGCCAGGATGTCGAGGGCCAGGTGCAGCAACTCATCGCCGTACTTTTCGGGGAAGTAACCTACCGACCCGATCAGCGCCGTTCGCGGTGTTCGCAGCTCGGCGCGCGCCTCTGGTTCGGCATTCTGACCGACGATGGCCACATTGGAGGCCCGGCCGGCTTCCTGGAAAGCTCGCACCGCGCCCAGCGCGCTCGGGTCGTTGGCTGCGGCGACCAGCACGTGCTTGGCGTTGGAGGCCCGCAGGTGCTTCCGCACGCGCTCCAGCGCGGTCTTGAACTGCCCGTCGCCGTCGATGTAGGTGGTGGCGCACGACTCGGCCTGGCGAAGCACTTCCTTGGCGCCCGTCAGCGCGCCGCGGATCCTGGCGCGAGGCAGCGAGCCGGCACGCGCCAGCTCGATCAGCAGGATCTCGTCCACCTGCTCGTACCAATGCTTCTTGGCCCATTTTCCGAGGCAGTGGCCCGCAATCAGCCCCGCTTCATAGTTGTTGGCGCCGAAGTAGGTGGCGCCTGGGTGGGGGATGTCGATGGCAATCATGGGGATGCCCGCTTCCATGTACTTGGAGGCGATCGCCGGCGCCACCGCTTCGTCCGTCTGGAACTCGATGACGAGGTCTACTTTCTCGCGGATGAGGTGGCCGGCGCTTCGCAGCGCCACCTTGGGCCGGTACCGGTTGTCCACCACGATCAGCTCGACCTGCTCGCGCTCGGCGGCGCGGACCAGCCCGTTCAGCACCTCGCGTGGAAACGACGTGTCCTGTCCCTGCGCTGCATACCCGATCCGATGCCGCCTCCGGCCGCGCGCTTCCCATGCCAGCCGGTACAGGTTCTCTGCCACCTTCTCGACAAACCCGCAATGGTGGAGGGTGTAGAGCAGGCGGAAGCACGTGCCCTTGCTGAAGCCGGTTCGCGCGACGAAATCGCGCAGGCGCAGGGTCTCGCCCGCCGAGCCGAAGGCGGAAAGGATCGCCGAGGCGTGGACGAGCGACTTGACGATGTAGCGATTCTGGGCGGAGTTATTCATGCGGAGCTCGGGTCGCCGCCTGCGTTCCCCTATCACACCAGTTTCGCACTGCGGAATGCAAGCGCCGCTACCGGGCGCGCCCCAGTCCTGATCGGCTCCCGCGGCCGAGCTGTAACTGGTGTCGGATCTATGGCTTGCGCTCCTGCCCCGCTTGGCGGGCTCGTTTTGCAGTGCTAAACGCGGCCCGCCGGACCGAACACTGTTGACCGCTTGCCCGCGGCAGAGCAAACTTGTCCCGAGCGGTGAGAAAGGGGGCGCAAAGTCCCCTGGCCCCCAAGGGAGGTCCGATCAGGTGGTCTGTTCTAGCTGGGGTGCGGCGATCCGTGCGGGACAACCGCCACGAGTTGAGAGGAGGAGATGAAACGCCGAACGTTTGTGAAGAGCTGCACCGCTGGTGCGCTAGCCCTGACGGCCGGCCGGCGGCAAGCCGCCTGTGCCGCCGAGACCGCGGCTCTGGAGGAGAGCTTCCGGCATCCGCCGGCCTCGGCCCATGCGTACACCTGGTGGCACTGGATGAACGGGAACGTCACTGCCGACGGAATCACGCGCGATCTCGAAGCCATGAAGCAGGTGGGCGTGGGAGGGTTCCAGATCTTCGACGTGGGCACGGGCATTCCCCAAGGGCCGATCGTGTACCTGAGCCTCGAATGGCTCAAGCTTATGCAGCACGCGGCCCGGGAGGCCGAGCGGCTGGGGCTGGAGTTCGACATGCACAACTGCCCCGGCTGGTCCTCCAGCGGCG
>CAZIRH010000041.1:8308-18544 GCA_964541065.1 uncultured Solibacteraceae bacterium | reverse complement strand
CGTCCTCTACACGGCTCCCGAGAAAGCGGGCAAGTACCGGATCGAGGCCGAGCTGGAAGGCAAACCGGCGGAAGTGGAGATCGAAGTCACGCCGGAAGCCGCTTCGAGACGCAAGCCCGAGAAGGCCTCTTTTCCCGCGGAGGCCCGCAGAAGCGACCCCTATCGTCCGCTGGCGGAGCATTACGCTCCGTTCCTGGCGCAGGAGACCTGGTTCCAGCCCAAGGCCGACATCCCATCCCGGTTCGATTTCGACGGCGACTGGCACGGGGACAACAACTGGGACGCGCTGGAGGAGGGGAGTTCGCAGGCCTTCCTCTACTACGCGGTGATGGAGACCGAAACGCATTGGTTCATCATCTACAACGTTTTTCATCCCCGCGACTACTCGGACCGGTGCGTGGTGGGAACCTGCCACGAAAACGACAACGAGGGCATAATACTCACCGTGTTGAAGGACGGCTCGGCGCTCGGGCGCCTCCTGGTGATGGAGACGCTGGCGCACAACAACGTGTACTCGGTGACTGTGGACGCGGCGATTCGTAACAGCGCGCACACGATCGACGGTCGAATCGAGTTTTACCAGCAGACCCATCCCGCGGTGTTCGTCGAATCCGGCGGGCACGGCATTTACGGCACCCGCTCGGCCAACTCGCGCTTTTCCATCGAGCGCGGCGAGTTTCAGGAAGGCACGGGGCTCACGCTGATCTACAAAGGGACGCCGGAGCGGCCGCGTCATGCTAACGACCGGCTGGTCGGCTACGAGCTGCTGCCCATCTATGAGGAGTGGTGGCTGAAGGCCGAAGAGGGCAAGTGGAACGACCGGACGTTCGACAGCTACTTCCGCTACCAGCCGTTCGGGGGTCGGCCGGGCCTGTCAGCCTCGATCGGCGGGGCGTTTTTCGGCCGGAAGGAGTCCTCGAACAAGGCCAAGCCTTTCTGGGGCTGGCATGACACGCAGACGCTGAAGAAGCGGATCCTGGCGGTGGGCCAGTGGGCCCTGGACCCGGCCTACGCGGTGAGCCAGAACCTGCGGTTTCCTTCAGGCCAGCCCTTCTCGCTGGATTACGTCTACAACCCGTATCTGGGCATCGACCGCCGGGAGCAGAAGCCGGCGCCGGAACAGCCGCCCACGACGGTGACCGCGCCCGCGGCGGTGGCCGCGCTGGCAGCGGCGATCGTGCCCGCGCCAGCGCAGGCGGAGCAAGGCCAGGTGGACATCGAGGTTCAGGTGGACGGCGTGGTGGACGTCTGCCTCACGGGCGACCAGGTGCGCTGGGAAGTGCAGTCCGGCCAGCCGGCAGCGCGCCAGAGCGCCAAGTTCAGCGCGCCGCTGCCCTCGTCACCGGCCGGCTCATGGTCGCTGAATAAGCTGGCGGGCCGAGGCCGGGCCACGCTGCTGGAGAAACCTGCGGCGGAGAACGGCTATACGGCCAAGATCCGAGTTGAGGACCCGCGAGGCGGCGCGGACTTCTATCGCCTGCGGCTACAGTGGAGCCGCTGAGAGCCCCGCGCCCAGCCCGTCCCCGCCCTCAGCCAGGCAAGCCCTCGGGCCGCCCGTTTGACTGCCTCCCCTGCCGGGCCTATACTACTGTCCGTAGCAGGCATCCGGCCTTAGCGGAAAGGAGCCTCTCATGGGGTCGTGCTCTAGGACTGTAATCTTGCTGCTCGTGGTGGCCGCCTCGGCCTGGGCCCAGGAGGTGCGGGCCTCCATCACCGGCATCGTCAGTGATCCGAGCGGCGCGCCGGTGGCCGGCGCCACGGTCGTGGTCACCAACGTCGCTCAAAACGCCTCGGTCACTGCCCGGACCAACGAGGCGGGCAACTACGTCACGCCGTTCCTGGCGCCGGGAACCTATCGGCTGACCGTCGAGCAGACGGGCTTCAAGCGCGTCCTGCGCGAGAACATCGTGTTGCAGGCTCTGGACAGGGCGCGCGTGGACGTACAGCTTGAAATCGGCCAGCTCAGCGAGAGCGTCACCGTGACCGCCTCGGTTTCACAGTTGCAGACCGAGACTGCCACCCGGTCGCAGGTCTTGGCCCAGGAGATCATCGCCAACGTGCCCACGCAGGGGCGCAACCCGTTCCAGATCGCCTGGGCGGCCTCCGGCGTGGTCAAGAGCGGCGCCTGGCGCTACCTGCGCTCGTTCGACATCGGCGGCACCTCCGGCATCTCCATCAACGGCGGCCGCGAGAAGACGAACGAGGTCCTGCTGGACGGCATCAGCAACGTCCGCGCCGAGTATAGCGTCATCAGCATCCCGACCACCGAGTCCGTCCAGGAGTTCAAGGTGCAGGCCAATACCTACGACGCCCAGTACGGGCGCACGGGCGGCGGCGTGATCACTATGGTCACCAAGGGCGGTACCAACGACTTCCACGGCACGGCCTTCGAGTACTTCCAGAATGACAAGCTCAACGCCAATCAGACCGAACTCAACCAGCCCACCACGTTCGCTGGGGTGTTCTATCCGAACGGCCGCAAGCCGCCCAACCACATCAACCAGTTCGGCGCGCAGGCCTCCGGTCCGTTCTATGTTCCGAAAGTGTTCAACGGCAAGAACCGGGCCTTCTGGATGTTGTCGTGGGAGAGCATGCGGCAGCGTTCCGCCGACCCGGACGTGAAGACGTTCCCCATCATGGAGATCCGCGGCGGCGACTTCACCCAGTTGTTCAACTCGGCGGGCCAGCAGGTGTTGATCTATGACCCTTACAGCACCAAGGCCGACGGCAGCCGCACGCCGCTCGCCGGCAACCGAATCCCGTCCAGCCAGCTCGACCCGGTCGCCCAGAAGGTGCTGTCCTACTACCCAGCGCCCGCCACCCAGGGCACCGGTCCGGCACGCATCAACAACTACCCCTACCCCTCGATGTGGATTGCCAGCTTCGATCAGTTCGTGGGCCGCGCGGACGTGGTGGTCAACTCCAGCAACAACGTCTTTTTCCGCTACAACGAGAACCCGTTCCAGGAGTTCCGCGCCATCGTCTTCGGTATGACCAGCCCGGCCGAGCCAACGGGCAACGCGCCGTTGCTGCGCAATGGCCGTAACGTCATGATGAACTGGACGTCTACCCTGTCGCCGAGCATGACCCTCGACTTCCGCTTCGGTCTGAACCGCTGGGAGGAGGCGGGCGGCAGCTCGATCGGCGCGGGGTTCGATCCCAAGCAACTGGGCATCGACGCGTCGCTGGTGGCGCAGTTCGCCCAGTTTCAGTTCCCCAGGTTCGACTTCCAGGACTATCAGTCGGTCGGCTCGGACGCCTTCGGGCCCGGCACCCGCGACACCTATAGCTTGCAGCCCAACCTCAACAAGGTGCTGGGCAGGCATTTCCTGAAGTTCGGGGCCGAAGCCCGGCAGTACAACCTGAATAACGCGGGCCGCGGCTACCCGTCCGGCCAGTGGACTTTCAACAAGAACTGGACGCAGGCCAACGCCACTCGGGCGGACGCAGTGTCCGGCAACGCTATCGCCACGTTTCTGCTGGGGATTCCCAGCTCGGCCCAGGTGCAGAAGAACATCGACCCCGCCTACCGGCATTTCTACTATGCCGGCTTCATCCAGGACGACTGGAAGCTGAGCTCGCGGCTGTCTTTGAATCTCGGCCTGCGCTGGGACACGGAAACCGGGAACCTGGAGCGATTCAACCGCCAGGTCAACGGCCTGGATTTCAGCGCTCCCAGCCCCATCGCGAACCGGGTTCAGGGCCTCACTTTGAAAGGCACGGTGCTGTTCGCCGGAGTGGACGGTCAGCCACGCACACTCCTCGCCGCCGACAAGAACAACTGGCAGCCGCGCATCGGCGTGGCTTACAAGCTCCGCGACAAGTGGGTGCTGCGCGGCGGCTACGGCATGTACTACTCCGGCGACGATCAGACGGGTTCCAGCAACGGGTTCAGTCGTGCGACCAGCGCCGTCGTCTCGACGGACGGCCTGACGCCGGTGGCGGGCCTCAAGACGGCCAATCCCTTTGTGACGCTGGGCGGCAAGCTGCTGGACCCCATCGGTACCAGCCAGGGCACGGCCAGTTTTCTGGGTGAGGGCATGAGCACCTTCAAGCGGGACCGGGGCCTGCCGTACACGCACCAGTACTCCGTCGACATCCAGCGTGAGCTACCCGCCGGCATCCTGTTTGAAATCGGCTACGGCGGCAACACCACCCGCCGCCTGTCGAACACCGCGAGCTTCCAACTGAACTACATCCCGACGAACGAGATGGGGCGACGCACCTCCGCCGGCGCCATCGACACCGCTTACTACACGGCGCAGGTGCCCAACCCCATGGCGGGCCTTATTCCCGTCAATGCGGCCCTGAATGGCGCGACCGTTCAACGGCAGATCCTCTGGCGCGCCTACCCCCAGTACAGCGGCGTTTCGATCACCAGCGTTCCGATCGGCCGGAACCAGCATCACGGCGTGTCGATCAAGCTCACCAAGCGCTTCTCGCACGGATTGAGCTTCCTGTCCAGCTACGGCATCGGCAAGAACCTGCAACAGATCCGCCTCCTCAACGCGCAGGACTTCGTGCTGGCGAATTGGGAGAGCACCAAGCTGGTCAAGGAATCCAACCAGAACATCGATGCTCCGCAGAAGTTCGTGGTGGCGGGCATTTACGAGCTGCCGTTCGGCAAGGACCGCAAGTTCGCCGGCGGCGTTTCCGGGATCGTCAACCAGATCATCGGCGGCTGGCAGGTCAACTATGACGTGACCTATCAGAGCGGCTGGGTGGTGGACTACCCGAACGCTCCGCAGACCGCGCCGGGCAGCGCGAAGCTTTCGAACCCGACCCGCTCTCAAGTGTTCAACACGTCGCTGTGGAACGACCCGGCCACCGGCCGGCGCGTGGCGGTGCCGAATCTGACGTACGAATCGCGCACGTACCCGTTCCTGTTCAGCGATGTGCGGCGGCCCGGCTACCAGAACTGGGACGCCTCGCTCTCGAAGTACTTCCCCATCAAGGAACAGCTCAAGTTGCAGTTCCGCTTCGAGATGGTGAACATGATGAACCACCCCTGGTTCGCCGACATGGCATCTACCGACGTGACCAATGCCGCCTTCGGCCAGCTCAACCCCACGCAGCGCAACCTGCCGCGATTCATCAAGCTGGTGCTGCACCTGAACTGGTAACTTGACGCCGGGCCCTCTTCGCGCGCTGGCCGCCCTGGTGGTGGCCGGCGCGCTTGCCGTCGCCGCGGAACCGCCGCTCGCGGTCAGCGTCTACGCCACCGCGGCCGATGTCTTGCGCCACTTCGCCCCGCCCGAAGGCGTCGAGCGCGTTGCCCCGCTGTTGAAGCGGCTGCAAGTCTCGCGCGTCTTCCTGGAAGGCCGCCGTGGCGATGAGTACGTTCCTCCGGAAACGCTCCGCGCCGTGCGCAACCGCCTCACCCGCCTGGGTTTCCAGACCTCCGGCGGCATCGCCACCGTCCCCGGCAAAACCTTCGGCGCGCGCCACGACGGCAAGCTCGGCTGGCTCAACTGGGAAGCCGAGAAGACCCGCACCGACATCGCGCGGTTCTTCACCGAGAATGCCGCGGTCTTCGATGAGCTGATCGTCGATGACTTCTACTGCACCGCCGACACCTCGCCGGCGTCCGAGCAGGCGCGCGGCGCGCGCTCCTGGTCGCAGTACCGCCAGGATCTACTGGTGTCGCTCATCGATCCGATGATGCTGCGGCCCGCACGGGCCACGCGCCCCGCGGTGCGACTGATAGTGAAATTCCCGCAGTGGTACGACCGCTTCCACCTGTTTGGCTACGACCCCGCGCGCATGCCGGCGGCCTTCGACCAGGTCTGGGTGGGCACCGAAGTGCGTAACCCCGAGACCCAGCGGATGGGCTTCGTCCAGCCCACCGAGGGCTATATCAACTTCCGCTGGCTCCAGAGCGTGATCGGCGACAAGGTGCGCGGCGCCTGGTTCGACCACATCGAGTGCACCGCGCAGAACTTCCTCGATCAGGCCTACCAGAGTGTGCTGGCCGGCGCGCGCGAGCTGACGCTGTTCCACCTGGGCGACGTGGTGGACGATCACCCCGGCGACGCTCTGCTGGCCGCCGCACTGCCCGAGCTCGCTGATCTTGCCGGGAGGGTGCAGGGCCGCGCTCCGCGCGGCATCGCCTGCTACAAGCCGCCGTCAAGCGACGCCGCCGACAACCTCTACCTGATGGACTATCTCGCCATGCTGGGGCTGCCCATCGTGCCCGCGGCGCGCTACCCAAGCGTCGCGCGGGTCGCCATTCTGGGCGCCCAGGCTGCCGCCGACCCGCGGTTGATCGAGAAGCTGCGCGTGCATCTGGCCACGGGCGCAACGCTGGTCCTGACGCCCGCACTGGTGCGGCGGCTGGGTGCGGTTGCGGAGCGCCTGTCGGGAGTCCGCGTCTCGGCGGAGGCCCAGCCGGACACCGCGGTCGAACTCGAAGGCCGCAAGCCCGCGACCCCATTGGAGCTGGACCTCGGCCTCTCGGCCCCGGCGAAGCTCACCCGCATGACCGCGCTCGTCGCCGGCCGCCGCGTTCCCTGGCTCACGGCGCGCCGCGCCGGCGGAGGTCATGTGCTAGTGTGGAACGTGCGCACGTTCTCCGAGCAGGACTACGCCGAGGTCGGCGAAGTGTTGTTGCCCCCCAAGAAACGCGGCCTGCCGGACCTGCCGCAGGAGATCGCCGACGAGCTGCGCCGGACGCTGCTGGCCCCGCTCGGCATGCGTCTGTCCGCCCCTGCCCGGGTCGGCTTCTACCTGCTGGGCGATGCTGCCTGTCTCTACAACTTCCTGGACCGTCAAGTGAGTGTGCGCCTGAACGAGCAGCGCTTCGAGCTGGGCCCCCACCGGCTGCTGTGGCACTCGCCGAAGGACTGACTCGGCAGACCGCGGAACCACAGGTGAGCCGTCTTGACATCAAGACATCAAGGGAGCTATGCTCTGATGTATGAGGACCACCCTCAGCCTGGATGACGACGTCGCGGCGCTGCTCGTGCGCCTTCGCCGCGCCCGCCAGGTCCGCTTGAAGGAACTGGTCAACGAAGCGCTGCGCGCGGGCCTGCGCCAGGTGAGCGCCCCGCCCCGGAAGCGCAAACCGTACCGCACGCGCACGGTCTCCCTGGGCCGCTGCCTGGCTGGAAACCTGGACGATGTCGCCGAGGCTCTGGCCATCGCCGAAGGAGAGTCCTTCAAGTGATCCTGGTGGACGCTAACCTGCTGGTGTACGGTCACGTGACCTCGGTGCCGCAACACCAGGCTGCGCGCGCCTGGCTCGACGAGCGGTTGAATGGGTCCGCCCCGGTCGGCCTGCCCTGGCCCAGCCTGTTGGCCTTCTTGAGGCTGGTGACCAACCCGCGCATCTTCGAGCGTCCCGACACCTGGAGCGACGCCTGGCGGCAGGTAGGAGAATGGCTCGATTGCCCCTCAGTTTGGATCCCGCAGCCTACCGAGCAGCACCGTAAAGTGCTGGGATCGTTGGTGCGGGGCCAGGCCGTGAGAGCCAACCTCGTGCCCGATGCCCACCTGGCCGCGCTGGCCATCGAGCACGGCCTGATCCTCTGCTCGACCGACGGCGACTTCGCCCGCTTCCGCGGCCTCAGGTGGCAGAACCCGCTCCAGCGATAGCGTAAAGCCGCCCTTCTCAGGGCGCCGCGATCTCCACTGGCGGCGAGCGCGGGCTCTCGTTGCCTTTCTGGTCCACGGCGGTGACCGCGTAGCGGTAGCGCCTGCCGGCCTCGAGGGCGCGGTCGCTGGCCGCCGGCACTTCGAGCAGTTCGCCGATCCTCTCCCACGCCCCGCCCTCGGCGGAGCGGTACAGGCGGTAGCCCTTGAGGTCGGCTTCAGTGCTGCGTTCCCAGCTCAGCTCGATCGAGCGCACGGTGGCCACCGCACTCAGGCCGGCGGGCGCCGCGGGCGGAAAGCGGTCCTCGGGGGTGATGGAGACGGTCTCCGACATCTCGCTCTCCGCCAGGCTGTCACCGCTTTTCAGGAACGCCTGCACGGCGTACTGGCAGGCCTTGCCGTATTGGGCGGTGGCATCGACCCAGCGCGGCGCTTCCGCGATGGCCACCTCCACGTCGCCGCGAAGAACCCGAAACGCCGCCCCGCGCGGGCCTTCCCAGGACAGCCGCACACCTTCCGGCGCCGCTTCGGCCTTCAAGGCTGCCGGGCGCGCCAGCGGCGCCACCACGCGGAAGGCCAGCGGCCGCGACCACTCGGCCGGGCGGCCCTTCCTTCCCCAGGCCCGGACGGCGACAATCACCTCCTGCCCCACCCACTCCCGGGCCGCGATCTCGATCTCGGCGGGGCCGGGCGCGGTGACGCGGTTGTCTATGGAGCGGGCCTGGGCGGCCCAGCGTTCGATGTCGAAGGGCTGCCCGCCCACCGGACCGGCCCGCAGCTCGACGCGCTCGACGCGTTTCAGGACCACGCCGTCGGTGGTCAGCTCCGGCGCCGTGAAGCGCACCACCAGCGCGCCGCCGCGCTGGACGACGCTCAGATCCTCGACCCGCCGCGGCACGCCCAGCGAGGGCGGCAGCGGCTCGCCCACGTAGGCGCAGCCGGCCAGCAGAAGGCTTCCGGCCGCAAGGGAGAAGATCTGGCGCAGCATCCGGGTCAAAGAATGTAGCGGGTCAGGTCCTGGTCCTTGATGATCTCGGACAACTGCTGGCGCACGTAACCCGCGTCGATCTTCACGTTCTTCTTCTTCAGGTCCGCGGCCGAGAAGGAGATTTCCTCGAGCACCTTCTCCATGATGGTGTGCAGGCGGCGCGCGCCGATGTTCTCGGTGGTCTGGTTGACGTGGGCGGCCAGGCGGGCGATCTCGCTGAGCGCGTCGCCGGTGAAGACGAGCCGGATGCCCTCAGTTTCGAGCAGCGCCGTGTACTGCTTAACCAGTGCGTTCTTAGGCTCCTTGAGGATGCGGACGAAATCCTCCTCGCTGAGCGATTTCAGCTCCACGCGGATGGGGAAGCGGCCCTGGAGTTCGGGGATCATGTCGCTGGGCTTGGAGACATGGAAGGCGCCGGCGGCGATGAACAGGATGTAGTCGGTGCGCACGAAACCGTAGCGGGTGTTGACGGTGGTCCCTTCCACGATGGGCAGGATGTCGCGCTGCACGCCCTCGCGGCTCACGTCCGGCCCGTGCCCGGTCTCCCGCCCGGCGATCTTGTCCATCTCGTCCAGGAAGATGATGCCGCTGCGCTCGACGCGCTCCAGCGCCACGCGCGTCACCTGGTCCATGTCGATGAGCTTCTGCTCCTCCTCCTGCCCCAGGTGGTCCAGGGCTTCCGCCACGCGCAGCTTGCGCTTGCGGGTGCGCTGGCCGAGGATGCCCGGCAGCATGTCCTTGAGGTTGATGTCCATCTCCTCGACGCCGGACTGGGTGGTGATCTCGAAGGTGGGCCCGCGCTCCCGCACGTCAATTTCGACCATGCGGTCGTCCAGCCGGCCGGCCCGCAGCCGCTCGCGCAGCTTCTCGCGCGTGCGTTCGAGGCTTTCGCTGGGCTCGGGCTGCGGCGGCATCAGCAGATCCAGCAGCCGCTCCTCGGCGTTCTTCTCGGCCCGATCGGTCACCTCGTCCATCCGTTCCTGGCGCACCATCTCGATGGCGGTCTCCACCAGATCGCGGATCATGGACTCGACGTCGCGGCCCACGTAGCCCACCTCGGTGTACTTGCTGGCCTCGACCTTGAGAAACGGCGAGCTGGCCAGCCGTGCCAGGCGCCGCGCGATCTCAGTCTTGCCCACCCCGGTGGGACCGATCATGAGGATGTTCTTGGGCATGACCTCCTCGGCCATGTCCGCGTCCAGCTTCTGCCGGCGGATGCGGTTGCGCAAGGCGATGGCCACGGCGCGCTTGGCGTCGCCCTGGCCGATGACGTACTTGTCCAGCTCGCGCACGATCTCGCGCGGCGTCATCTCGTCGAGCGCCGGGGTGTCGTCGTCGGAGGAGCTGGGCAGGTAGATGACCATGGCTATGAGAGCTCTTCGTAGCTGATCTGGGAGTTGGTGTAGATGCAGATGGCGCCCGCGATGGCCATGGCTTCCTCGGCGATCTGCCGCGCGCTGAAGCCGGTGTGCCGCAGCAGCGCCGTGGCCGCGGCCTTGGCGATGGCGCCTCCGCTGCCGATGGCGGCCACGTCTTCATCCGGCTCGATGACGTCCCCGCTGCCGCTCAGCAGGAAGGTGTTCTTCAGATCCGTCACCAGCAGAAAAGCCTCCAGGTGCCGCAGGACCTTGTCGGTGCGCCAGTCCTTGGCCAGCTCG
>CAZIRH010000041.1:0-8298 GCA_964541065.1 uncultured Solibacteraceae bacterium | reverse complement strand
ACGCTGCGCGCCAGGTTCCCGCCGTGCTGCTCGAGCTTGGTCTCGAAGCGCGTGAACAGCGCGAAGGCGTCGGCGGTCGAACCCGCAAACCCGGCCAGGATCTTGTCGTGGTAAAGGCGGCGGAGTTTCTTGGCCGTGGCCTTGAGCACTTCCTGGCCGAAGGTCACTTGGCCGTCGCCGGCCAGGATCACTTTACCGTCCCGGCGCACGCACAGGACGGTGGTCGAGCGGAGCGGCTTTCTCATGGGGGTAGCAACGGTCTATTGTAGCGCAACCCCGGCGGGCCGGCGTTGGAAGTCCCGTCTTGAAAATCCCCGATCCGGTCCGGCGCGTGCCGCGCCCGGAAACGGGTCCGGCATTTAGCGCTACAGTGTTCGATACAAAGGAGAAAAGTGTATTGACAAGGGGCGTCACCCTCACTATAATCGACCCGGAGATCGTTCCAGGGGCCAAAGTGACCCTTCCACTCATCAACCGGAGGTGACCATATGACTCGCCGCAGGCAGACCTGGGTGGCCAGCGTCCTGCTTCTCGCGCTGTGCCTGTTGTGTGGCGCGCGGCAGGCCCAAGCGCAGGCGCTTTACGGTTCCATTGTGGGCACGGTGACCGACTCCAGCAATGCTGCCGTTCCCGGAGCAACGGTCCGCATCACCCACAAGGAGACCAACCAGTCGCGTCAATCCATCACGAACGAGGTCGGGGGATACAGCTTTTCCACTCTGCCGAGCGGCACGTATGAGGTCGCCTTCAGCAGAGAGGGCTTCCAGACCTTCACCCGACGGGGCGTCGGCGTCAGCATCAGCAGCGTCGTCCGCGTGGATGCCATGCTTCAGGTGGGGGCCGTCACGGAGTCCATCCAGGTGGCCGCACAGGTTGCCACTTTGCAGACCGACCGCGCAGAGGTGCGTAGCGAGGTCACCACCAAGGACCTCGCGGAACTCCCCGTTCCTGCCAACCGGAACTACCAGAATCTGTTCATCATGGTGCCCGGCTTCTCCCCTCCCAACAATACGGGGTCCCTTTCCGCCAACCCGTCGCGCGCCCTGAATTTCAGCGTAAACGGGACCACGACCAACTCGAACAACATACGCATTGAAGGCGCCACCGCCACGAACACGTGGATGCCTCACGTTTCAGCTTACGTGCCGGGGTTGGAAGCGATCCAAGCGGTAAGCGTGGTGACCAGCAGCCTGGACGCCGAGCAGGGCCTGACCGGCGGCGCGGCGATCAACGTCCAGATGAAAAGCGGGACCAACGAATTGCACGGCTCCCTTTTCGAGTACCACACCAACAACGCCATGAAGGCCAAGCCGTTCTTCCTGCCGGCCGGCGAGAGGAACCCGAAGGCCATCGACAATCAGTTTGGCGGCACCGTCGGCGGCCCGATCAAGAAGGACCAGCTCTTCTACTTCTTCAGCTACGACGGCCAATTCACCCGGCAGAACGCAGCCACGTACACCACGGTTGCGACCGCCGCCATCCGCGCCGGAGACATGTCGGCGTCCCCCAATCCGATCTATGACCCGTTAACCGGCAAGACCGACGGTTCGGGAAAGACCCCCCTGCCGGACAAGAAGGTTCCCCAGTCCCGGATAGACCCCATCGTGCCGAAGCTGATCGCGCTCACACCTCTGCCGACGTGGCCCAATCTTTTGACGAACAACTACTACGCCTCGGGCTCGTACCTCGTTAACCGGCACAAATTCGACACGAAGCTCAACTGGAACGCCAGCCAGAAGCTCACCCTCAGCGGCCGCCTGGGTGTCCTGGATTACAACGCGGTAAATCCAAACGTGTTTGGCGATAACGGCGGGCCGGTCAGCAGTGCGGGAGGACGGGATCGCGATCTGTCTGGCACCGTTCTGAACAGCACCATGGCGGCAACGTATGTGTTGAAACCGACTTTCATCGTGGACACCTATTTTGGCTGGACACGGCTGAATACGGTGGCGGAGCCTCCGCACCTGGACGAAAAACTGGGACTGGACCTCCTGAAACTCCCCGGTACCAACGGCCCGACACGTGAGTACGGTGGCTATCCCTCCTTCAGCGTCAGCACCTACACCGCATTCGGCAAGAGCTCGAACAGTCCGATCTACTACACCCAACCGGCGTGGGATTACGTAGTCAACGCCAACTGGACCAGGGGCAGCCATAACGTCCGTTTCGGCATCGATATTGCGCGGCAAGCGAATAACAACTGGGAGGTCGGCGGAGGCGGGTCGTTCTCGTTTTCGGGCGGCTCGACGACCAACAACCCCGGGTCTCCCAATCAGTTCAACAGTTATGCCGATTTCCTGATGGGCTTCGCCTCCGGCGCCAGCAACAGCGTCATGGTGGAGGATCGGGCGACTACCCGAACCTGGGCCTACAGCCTGTACGTTCGGGACCAGTGGCAGGCCAGCCGCAAGCTGACCTTCTCCCTGGGCCTGCGGTGGGACTACTTCCCGATGGGCGTCAGCAAAGACCGCGGGTTCCGGCGCTACGACTGGGCGACCGACAACATGTGGGTCTGCGGCGAGGGTTCCATTCCGAGGGATTGCGGCGTGAAGGTTCCCAAGCGGGATATCAGCCCTCGGCTGGGCATCGCCTATCGCGCCACCGATACCTTTGTGATTCGGGCGGGTTTCGGAATCAACTTCGATCCCCAACCGTTGGCCTTTGCTCGCGACCTGATTGGCGGTGGCGAGCGCACCGGGAGCGCCTCGTGGCCGGCTGCTCCGAACTCCTTCACGGCGAGAAGCTTGCTGAAGGATGGCATACCTCCCATGGTCGTGCCGGACATCAGCAGCGGGGTGATTCAGATTCCCCTGACCCAGAGCTTTGCGACGCCGCCGGACAGGTATCGGATGGGCTACATCGAGTCGTGGAACTTCAGCTTGCAGAAGCAACTGAAGTGGAGGTTCATCGGTCAGGCCGGATATGTCGCTTCCCGTCAGATCAAGCAACTCCAGTATCTGAACCTGAATGTCCAAAGAGTGGGAGGAGGGCTCGCCAGCCAGCCGCTCTATCAGAAATTCAAGAGATCGGGAGAAGCAAACCTGATCACGAATTACGGTCACAATTCGTATGACTCGCTCCAGTCTACGCTCATTCGCAGCTTCGCCAACGGTGTGCAGTTCAACGCGGCCTACACTTTCTCCAAGGGCATCGGCCTGTGTTGCGACCAGTTGAGCGACAAGAACCCGGCCATCCAAATCCCGGAGTACACCCGCCTGAATAGGGCAGTGTGGGCCCAAGACCGGACACATGTTTTCAACATCGCGACCGTCGCCGAGCTGCCTTTTGGCAAAGGCAAGCAATGGCTGAATGGCGGAGGGCTGGCATCCGCTGTCGCGGGTGGCTGGCAAATGAACGCGCTCTTCAGCTCCTATTCCGGCCGCTGGTTCTCGGTAAGCGCCAGCGGCACTTCTCTGAACGCATCTGGGAACACTCAGCGAGCCGATCAGGTGAAGCCGGAGGTGGCCATCCTGGGCGGCGTGGGACCGGGCCAGTCCTTCTTCGACCCGCTCGCGTTTGCGCCGGTCACGCAGGCCCGCTTCGGCACCGCCGGATTCTATACGGTGCGTGGGCCTGGTCAGGTGAACCTGGATTTCGGGCTGGTCCGCGAGTTCCGGATCGGCGAACGGTGGCAGGTGCAGTTCCGGGGCGAGGCGCTCAATTTCGCCAACACTCCGCACTTCAGCAATCCCGGCAGCAACGTTTCCAATTTGCAGTTGAATCCTGACGGCACGATCAAGAACCTCGGGGGCTACACCGTGATCACCTCGACCACGGCCGTCGGCCGCGAGGGAATCGACGAGCGGGTCTTCCGTCTCAGCCTGCGCGTCAGGTTCTAGGACAACTCGAGACTGAGATGAACACCAGGAGGACAGTGTGCGTGTTTTCTTGTGCCCAAGCTTGATATTAGCGAGCGCGGTTCTGGCGCCGACCTTCGGCGCCCTGGCGGCGGAGAGTCTGATCCAGGTGAATCGGCGCAGTCAGGTTTCGCGAGCGGACCTGGTCTTTGATGCCCCCGCCACGCGCAGCGAGGAAGGCATGCCGGTGGGCAACGGCCGGATGGGAAGCCTGGTCTGGACCACCCCCTCGGCGCTGAAATTCCAGATCAACCGCGTGGACGTCCACGCCATGGACAGCACGACCGTCAGCTTCCCGCGGGCCGACTCCGATTACTCGAGCGTCTGCGGCTACGTTGACATCAACGTGGTCGATGCCGGCGAGGACGTGTTCACCGGCCCGGCGTTCCGCCAGCACCTGTCGCTGTACGAAGCGCTGATGACCGCCCAGGGCCGGGGCCTGACGGCGCGCGTGCTGGCCTGGCCCAACGGCGACGTGATGGCCCTCGAGCTCGACGACCAGCGCGACCGGCCCGCGGCCATCAACATCGACCTGCGCATGCTGCGCTACCAGATGCAGTTTCATCTCGGCCGGACCTACGAGCTGGCCAACCATCACACCGTGATGTTCCGGACCGCCGCCCACACCGCCACCTCGATCCTGGGTGTTCACGACGGGCGGATTACCCTCACCCAGCAGTTTCGCGAGGGGGATTTCTACGGCTCTTCGGCAGTGGCCATCGGCGTCCTGGGCCGCCCCTCCCGGGCGCGCTACCTGAGCCAATCGACCGTCCAACTGTCGGCGGCGCCGGGCAAGGGACGCTTCACCATCCTGATCGCCAGCGCCGCCAGCGACAACCCGGCCCAGGACACGGCGGCGCTGGCGCTCGCGCAACTCCAGGCCGCCGCGCCCAAGAGCTTCGACGGGCTGCGCAAGGAGACGGCCGACTGGTGGAGTAACTTCTGGGCCCGGGGCATGGTCTACATGCACAGCGACTCGGGCCAGGCCGACTTCGTCGAGCAGAACTACACCTACTTCCTCTACCTGATGGGCTCCAGCTCGCGCGGCGACTTCCCGCCGCGCTTCGGCGGCATGCTCTGGTTCACCGACGGCGACATGACCCGCTGGGGCTCGCAGCACTGGTGGGCCAACACCAACGCTTACTACAGCAATCTGATGCCGGCCAACCGCCTGGAGCTGATGGACCCCATGTTCAAGATGTACTCCAACATGTATGGGGCCTGCGCGCTGGCCGCGCGCCAGCAGTGGGGCACGCAGGGCATCTGGATCCCGGAGACCACCTTCTTCAACGGGCCGGAGAAATTGCCCGACGACATCGCGCAGGAGCTCCAGGACCTGATGCTGGTCCGCAAACCGTGGGAGCAGCGGTCCCAGAAGTTCGACTGGTTCGCCAACAACAAGAACCGTCATAACAGCCGCTGGAATTTCCGGGCCGACGGCGACTGGGTTCACGGCTACTACGTCTTCAAGCCCAAAGGCAGCGGCGCCTTCGGCCACACCTCGCACATCCTGGGAGTGGCCTCCCGGATTGGCAACCTCGCCTGGCAGCGTTACCAGCTCACGCTGGACCAGGCCTGGCTGCGCGAGCGGGCCTACCCGCTCATCAAAGGCGCGGCCGAGTTCTACCGCCACTTCCCCAACCTTCAGAAAGGCGAGGACGGCGTCTACCACATCAACCACACCAACAGCGGCGAATCGGCCTGGAATTCGAGGGACGCCCCGTATGAGGTCTCCTGCATGCACATGATCTTCCCGCTGGCGATCCGCGCCTCCCAGGTCCTCGGCGTTGACGCCGAGCTGCGGCCCATCTGGCAGGAGATCAAGGACCACCTGGTGCCCATGAGCGGCGGGCGGGGAGGAGGAGGCGGGGGCGAACGCGCCTACGGCGCCTTTGTCTACGGCGGCCCCGGGGTGATCGAGCCCATCGGACCCGAACCGGAGCTCAAGAGCCGCTTCCTGGGCTTCAACCGTCTGGCCAGCTTCATTGATGACAAGGGCATCGGCGGGGCGCAGATCTTCCGCAACCGCCTGCGGCTGCGCGAAGGCCCCGGCGCGATCGACGCCGAACACATCGGCGGCCTGAGCTCCGGGATCCACTCGACCATGCTGGCCAGCCGGCCCGAGTCGCTGACCAACGAAGAGCCGATCGGAATCTTCAACCGCTGGCCCAAGGACTGGGACGCGGCCTTCAGCCTGCTGGCCCGCGGCGCGTTTGTGGTCAGCTCGGCGCAGAAGGGCGGCAAGATACCGCTGGTCGAGATCCTGTCTCAGGTCGGCGGCCCGTGCCGGCTGGTCAACCCGTGGGGCGGCGGAGAGGTGACGCTCTACCGCAACAGCCGGAAAGCCGAGGACCTCTCCGGTGAAACGCTGGCTTTCCCCACCGCCAAGGGCGAGACCATCGTCGTGGCGCCGAAAGGATCGACGCCTGCCGCCGTGAAGATGCCCTGAGCGGCGGCAGCGAGGTGAACATGACGAGTCGCACAAACTCGCAGGCGGGATGCGTCACCCGCCGGAAGTTTTTGGCCGCCAGCGTGTCCACGCCCGCTCTGGCGGGCAGTGCCGCACCGGCGGCTCCGGGGGCTGCGGGAAGATCAACGCTCCTCGGCGTCGATCACCGCAAGCTGGTCTCGCGGGCCGATCTCCACTACGACAAGCCGGTCTCCCGCAGCGAGGAGGGGCTGCCGGTGGGCAATGGCCGCATGGGCAGCCTGGTCTGGACCACGCCCTCGGCGCTGAAGTTTCAGATCAACCGCGTGGACGTATTCGCGAACAACAGCGCCACGCACAGTTTTCCGGAGCGCAACAGCGATTACTGCGGCGGCTGCGGGTTCGTGGACATCGACTTCGTCGATTTCGGCGCAGACGCGTTTCCCAGCGGGGCGACCTCACAGCACCTGTCGCTTTACGAAGGGGCCGTGGCGGTGGAGGGAGCCGGCGTCACCGCCCGGGTGTTCGCCTGGCCCGAGCGCGACGTGATGGTCGTCGAGGTGGGCGATCAGCGCCAGGGCCCGGCCACCGTCAACGTGAACCTGAGGACGCTGCGGTATCTCGGCCAGCCGGTTCCGGCGCGGCCGGGTGCGCCGGCGGACCTGAACGCGACGGTCGTGAAGACCAGGAACCATACGGCCCTTTCGCGACTGCGGCTTCACGAGGACAGGATCGTCTGGACGCAAGAGTTCCGCGAGGGCGAGTACTACTGCGGCTCGGCGGTGGCCATCGGCGCAGTAGGGCGAAAAGCCAGGGCGAAAGTCGCCGACCAGACCGAAGTGCGGCTGGCGCTCGAGCCCGGCCAGGGCCCCTTCACGGTCCTGATCGCCAGCGCGGCCAGCTTCGATCCCCAGGAGGACATTGCAGCCGCCGCTTTGAATCAGCTTGACGCCGCGGTCTCGAAAGGGCACGATGAGCTGGCCAAGGCCAGCCGGGAATGGTGGCACGAGTTCTGGTCCAGGGCCTTTGTCCACCTGCACAGCGCCGACGGCACGGCCGACTACATCGAGCAGCACTACACCTACTTTCTTTACGTGATGGCTTCCAGCTCCCGAGGGAAGTTCCCGCCCAAGTTCAACGGCATGATCTGGAGCACCGGGGGCGACCTGCGGCAGTGGGGCGCCCAGTACTGGTGGGCCAACCAGAGCTGCTATTACGAAGCCCTGCCCGCGACGAACCGCCTGGAGCTGATGGATCCGACCTTCCATCAGTACACCGGCATGTACGAGGCCTGCGCCCTGGCGGCCCGGCAGCAGTGGGGGAGCCAGGGCATCTGGATCCCGGAGACCGTGTGGTTCGACGGGCTGGCCCGGCTGCCCGAGGATATCGCGGAGGAGATGCGAGACCTCTATCTGCTGCGCAAGCCGTGGGACCAGCGGTCGGCCCGGTTCACCCAGTACGCCGAGTCCCAGCACCCGCATTCCAGCCGGTGGAACTGGAAGCAAGGGGAACGCTGGGTGGACGGGCGGTTCACCTATGCGGACAAAGGAGCCGGCCCCTTCGGGCACGTCACGCACATTTTCGCCAGCGGGGCGAAAATCGCCTACCTGTACTGGCAGCGCTATGAATACACGCTGGACCAGGAGTGGCTGCGCAACCGCGCCTACCCGATGCTGAGAGGCGTGGCCGAGTTCTATCGCAACTTTCCCAACCTGAAGAAAGGCTCCGACGGCAAGTATCACCTCCACCACGTCAACAGCAATGAGCCGCTGTGGGGCGGGCGGGACACCGATGAGGAGATCTCGGCCATGCGGGCTATCCTGCCGGTCGCCATCCGGGCTTCGGAAATACTGAACGTCGATGCCGCGATGCGGCCCCTCTGGCGGGAGTTGCTGGACAATCTCGCGCCGCTGCCCACCAGCGACCACCCGGACCTGCCCAGCCCCAGGGACACCGGCCGGCCGCGGACCTGGGTTAAGGGACTGCCCCCGGTGGCGCGCGGCTCTCCCCAGG
>CAZIRH010000040.1:0-18908 GCA_964541065.1 uncultured Solibacteraceae bacterium | reverse complement strand
ATATCGGCGGCCGACCGGGCGCCCACGATCCAGACGGCAATCCGCGACGACGCGAAGCCTGAGGACCTGAACCGCCCGGGGCATGTGTTCCCGCTCCGGGCGCGCGAGGGCGGCGTGCTGGTGCGCGCCGGGCAGACCGAGGCGGCGGTGGACCTGGCGCGGCTGGCCGGCCTGCGGCCCGCGGGCGTGATCTGCGAAGTCATGAACGAGGACGGCACCATGGCCCGGGTGCCCGAGCTCGAGCAGTTCTGCCGGCGCCACCAGCTCAAGCTGATCTCGGTGGCCGAGCTGATCCGCTACCGGGTGGCCCACGAGCGCATCCTCCGGCGCGTGGCCGAGGGTTGCCTGACTACCGAGTTCGGCGAGTTCCGCACCATCGCCTACGCCGCCTCGACCGGCGCGGACATGCACCTGGCGCTGGTGCGCGGCAAGGTGCGCGGGCGCGAGCGCGTCCTGGTGCGCATGCACGCGCACTGCGTCTACGGCGACGTCTTCGGCGCCACCTCCTGCGAGTGCGGGAGGATGGTCCGCGCGGCGCTGCGCCGCATCGCCGCCGAGGAGGCGGGCGTGCTCGTCTACCTGCACCACTGCGGGCCCGGCATTGGCATCGCCCCCGACGACAGCGGCGCCCCCCGCCTGCTTCCGCATCCTCCCGACGGGCCGCATTCCTCCGAGGCCGGCGGCCGCCGCCGGCTGCAATACGAAAGCGGCATCGGCGCGCAGATCCTCTCCGACCTGGGCCTGCACACCATCCGGCTGCTGACTAACCACCCCCGCAAGATCGTCGCCCTGGAGGCCTTCGGTATCCAGATCGTCGAACAGGTGGAGGTCGAGAACTAGGGTCCCCGCCGTATTACTTCCCGCCCCGTTTGGTCGTAAGCTGGAGAGAGGAGCTCTCGATGTCCCAACGCAATCGACTGTCCGCCCTCTCGCTGGCGGCCGCCCTGTGTGCCTGGGCGGCGGACCCCGCCCTGCTGAGACTGGCCATGCCGGATGCCACCGTGCTCGTCGGCATCCGCGTTGACCAGATCAAGTCCTCCCCCCTGGGCCAGTTGATCCTCTCCCAGGCCGACGTGGCCGACGAGGACTTCAAGAAGATCGTCCAGATGATAGGGTTCGACCCGCTACGCGACATCCACGAAGTGCTGATCTGCGCGCCGGCGGCTCCAGCAAAGCAGCGCGCGCGCGCTTTGGCGCTCATGCGCGGCGTATTCGACCCGGCGCGCCTGCCCATGCTGGCCAAGCTGGGCGGCGCCCAGTTGACCACCCACGAGGGCATCGCGATCGCCACCGCCAAGCAGGACAACCAGGAGTTCTCCGTGGCCGTGATTGACCCTGCCACGCTGGTCCTGGGCGATTTGGAGAGCGTGCGCGAGGCCATCGCCCGGCGCGTCACCGGCAGCCGCCTCTCGCCCAGGCTGCTGGCCAAGGCCGAGGCCTTGAGCCAGGCGTACGACATCTGGGGAGTCACCATCACGCCTCCCGGGGCCCTGGCCAAGGGCGTCCCGGACCCCATGTTGCAGGGCATGCTCAAAGGTGACGCCTTGCAGTCCATCCGCGAAGCCAGCGGCGGCCTCCGCTTCGGGAAGGACATCCGCATCGCGCTCGAGGTCGTCACCCGTAGTGAGAAGGACGCCGCCTCCCTCGGCGATGTCTTCAAGTTCTTCACCGGGCTGGCGCTCACCCAGGGCCGGTCCGAGCAGGCCAAGGTGCTGGAGAGCATCCAGCTCAAGGTGGAAGGCGCCACGCTCAAGTTCGGCCTCACCATCCCCGAGCAGCAGGTGGCGCAGATGATCGAGGCCCAGAAGAAAGCCCTGGCCGCCCAGCGGCGGAAGGCGCGGCCCAAGCCGGTGCCGGGCGAGCCCGCACCCGTCGAAACCGCGCCGGTCAAGACCAGCCCGCAGGAGACCGGCATCACCATCTACTCCTCCCCCAAGGACATGGGCGTGGTGAAGCTGCCGGGGCCGAAATGATCCCGGCGCTCGTGGTCCTGCTGGCTCTGCCGGGTGCGCTTCCAGCCGCGCCGGTGGCCGCCGCGTGGACCGCGGAGCGGGGAAAGCTGACGACGGACACCCGGGTGAGCCGGGCCGGCAAGCCGTCGCTGCGCCTCGAATCCGACGGCGCGGATGCCCGCGTGCTTTCCGCGCCCGTCTCTCTGACCATCGGCAGGCGGTACGAACTCAGCGGGTGGGTCCGCACCGAGGGCGTCACGGCGACCGATCAGGGCCGCTCGCCGATCGCCACTGGCGCGATGCTTCAGATGGCCTCGATGCCCTTTGACGTGCACTCGTCGTCGCTCGGGGCCACCCGCGACTGGGAGCGGCTGACGCTCAGTTTCACGGCCACCCGGGCGCAGGACCGGATCCTGCTGTCGGTGGGCCGGGGCGGCAGCTTTCAGGGCAAAGCCTGGTTCAGCGAGGTGAGCGTCGAGGAGGCGTCCGCCGCCAGTTTCTGGCCCATACCGCCGGCGGTCAAGAAGCTCGGCCCCGCCTACCGCTACCCGCACGGCGGCTGGATCTACCTGCACATCGAGGGCGAACCGTACGAGCGCGGCTACCAGCATGGCTGGCTGATGCCCCGCGACATCGAAGGCTACATCGACCGCTGCGCCGCCCAACTGGATCCCAAATCGAAGCAGACCGCCTGGCGCAGTGCGCGCATCGCCGCCGACGCCCTCTTCCTGCGCGGATTCGATCAGGAGATCCTCACCGAGATGAAGGGCATCGCCGACGGGGCGGCCGCGGCGGGCGCCAAGGTGTTCAGCCGGGACGTGAACCTGCTCGACATCGTGGCCGCCAACACCATAGTCGAGCTGAGCACCCTGGGTTCGGCGCTGCCCATCACGCCCTACGGCCTGGAGGGTCTGGGTTTCCAGCCTCCGGAGTACGCCCGGCAGAAGAAGGATCCTCCGCCGACCGAGCGTTGCAGCGCCTTTGCCGCCACCGGCCTGGCCACCGCGGACGGCAAGATGGTGATCGGCCACATCACCATGTGGGGGCTGTCCTTCGCCGAGCAGAGCAACGTCATGCTGGACATCAAGCCGGCCCAGGGCCGCCGCGTGCTGATCCAGAGCTACCCGGGAGGCATCCACAGCGGTCTGGACTGGTACCAGAACGACGCCGGCATGGTCCTCACCGAGACCACCATCATGCAGACGCCTTTCCGCCGCGAGGGCCGGCCGGTGGCCTTCCGCGCGCGCAAAGCGATCCAGTACGGCGCCAGCGTGGAGGAAGTGGTGCGCCTGTTGAGCGAGGACAACAACGGCCTCTACACCAACGAGTGGCTGCTGGGGGACGGGAAGACCGACGAAGTCGCCATGCTCGAACTGGGCACCCGTTCGAGCCGCCTGTGGCGCAGCTCCCGCCAGGAGTGGTTCGGCGGCACCGCGGGCTTCTACTGGGGCTGCAACAACGTCAAGGACCGCGAGGTGATGCGCGAGTACCTTTCGGACCCCAAGGGCCGCGCGCGGGCGCTCTTCTTCGTCCCCTACGACCGGGACCTCAAGTGGCAGGACCTCTACTGGCAGCACAAAGGGCGCATCGACGAGGAGTTCGCGTTTCGCGCCTTCTGCACCCCGCCGCTGGTCAGTTCCGGTTCCATGGATGCCAAGGTGACCACCTCGCAGATGGCCACGCGGGGCATGGTGTGGGCGGCCATCGGCAAACCCAACCAGCGCGAGTGGGTGCCCAGCAGCCGGGCGCAGGAGAACTACCCGGCCTTGACTGGGCTCTACTCTTCAGGCTACCGCCTGATCCAGACGCGCGAAGCGGCGCCCGCGGCGGAGGAGAAGGCCCCGCCACCCGCGAAGCCCGAGCCGAAACCCGCGAAGGTGGACCCCGAGAAGCTCTGGAAGGGGTGGCTTCAACCCGCCGGCGCCGGCGACCTTTGGCTCACGCAAGGTTCCGCGGCCTACCGTGGCGTCCCGACCTCCTCGGATCCGGACAAGGTGCTGGAAGATGCGCGCGCCAGCTTTCGGCGGGCGGCCCGCGAGCAGGACACCCCGCTCAGCAAGCTGGAATTCTCGACGCGCTCGAACAACTTTTGGACTCTGGCGCACCACAAAGGGCTGCTGCTGTTCCATGCGCTGCGCCGGGAGATGGGCGATGAACGCTTCTTCGCGGTGCTGACCGACTTCTACAACCGGCACACCACCAAGACCGTGACCACGGCCATGTTCCTGGAGGCGGCGGGTGCGGAGTGGAAGGAGTTCTTCGCGCGGTGGCTGGAGCAGCCGGGACTGCCGGGCGATCCGGGCGGGGCGGAGTTCCAGTTGACCGACTGGGGCCGGCGCCTGCCCACTGGCCTGATCGTCTACGGCACGGGGCCCGATGCGGGCGCCAACCGGTACGCCGCTGAGGAGCTGCAAAAGCGGTTCCTGGACTGGTTCGAAGGCGCGCTGCCGCTGCGCAAGGACTTCGAGGTGAGCGAAGCGGACCTCACAGACCGAGACGTGATCTTCGTCGGCCGGCCGGAGTCGAATTCCGCACTGGCTCGCCTGGCGCCCCGGATCGGCCTCCGCTACGAGGGCCAGGCCTTCGAGGTGGACGGCAAGACCTATGCTTCGGAGCGCCACGCGCTGCTGCTCGCGGCCAGCAGCCCGCTGAACCCGAAGCGTATGGTGATGGTGATGGCCGGCAACTCCGCGCTCGAAACCGTGCGGGCCGTCTCCGCCTCGCCGGAGAGCGCCGAGTACATGGTGCTGGAGGCGGGCAAGAGCATCGCCTCCGGATTCCTGGCTCGGCCGCGCTGAGGCTGTCCGCACCCACCGCCCGGCCCCGCCCTCACACGGTGGGCTCGCCGTGGACTTCGATTGAAGGACTGGACCACAACGGTTGTGGAGGCGACTCAACCCGCACTTACGCGGCGTGGGTAATCACTATCAGGCCGGGGACACCCACGTAGTGGGTGCGATTGTGGGTGACGAGAGGAACGCCGTACAGTAGCGCCGTGGCAGCGATCCACGCGTCGGCGCAGTCGATGCGGTGGCCCCTTCGTTCCGCGGCCACCGTGACCTCCGCCCATCGGCGGCAGAGTTCGCGGTTGTACGGGGCGACCATGAAGGGCTCCAGGAACTCGTGCAGCCGTTGGAGCCGGGCTTCACCCCAATTGGCGTGGATGGCCCAGCGGTCCAACTCAGCGATCGTCATGAAGGATACGAGGAGGTGACGGTCGGTCAACTCGGAATCGTAACGGGTCGCCAGGGGATGGTTCTTGAACAGGAAGGAAACCACGTCGGTGTCGAGCAGGACGCCACTCATGCGGCCCGGTCAGCCTCAAGGTGACCCCTCCACTCGTGAAGGGCCGCCAGGAAGTCCTCGACAGGCTCATCCTCGGGCCAGAAGTCGCCGTGCAGGGTCTGCGGATCCTTGATCGGCCTCTTGCCCTGCTGGCGGATCAACTCCTCGAGCGTAGGGTTCGCCTGGAAGTCGAAGCGCGGGTCATTGGAGGTGCGATCCATAGATTCCTCCCGGCACCTTGAGTATAGCACCCAGGCCCGGCCGCGCCCTCACACGGTGGGCTCGCCGTGGACTTCGATTTCCTCAGGCTCGACGCCTTCCACGGCCGGCTCGGGGAGGCGGCCGGTCCAGTCGAGCAGGCCCCAGTAGATGGCGGTCAGCGAACTCAGCACGCCGGACCACAGGCCGATCACCCGCGGGCTCACCGCTTGCGAGGCCGCGCCCGCCGCCATCATCGAGAGCATCATCATGGCCCAGGTCAGTGACTCGAGAGTGCTGAAGACCCGCCCGCGGTAGGCGTCCGAGACGTGGCGCAGCAGTTGCGACATGTTGAGCACCGAACTGACCGCCACGGCCGCGCGCGACAGGGCGATGAACACCAGCGCCAGGGCGAAGCTCGAAGCCTGGCTGAACAGGACGTAAGCCGCGCCGTGGAGGACGTAGCACACCACGATGGCGCGCTTGTAGGCGGCAAAGCTGGCCCACCGGCCGAACCAGTGGGCCACACCGGCGCCCGCCAGCAGCCCGATGCCGGCGCATCCGTAGATGGCCCCGATGCCCGCCGCCCCGCGCCGGAACACCAGCTCGCCGAACAGGCTGAAGAGGATCTGCGCCGCGCCGCCCCCGGTGGCCCAGCCCACGTGGACCACGGCGATGCCCAGAATCAGCGGCGTGACGCGCATGTAGCGGAGACCTGCGGCGTAGTCCCGCCAGGGGCGCGCCACTTCGGCCTCGGTCAGCGCCGCGCGCTGGGCCCGGAAGTGGCCCGCCGAAGTGCGCAGCCGCGAGATCGACCAGGCGGAGTACAGAAACGAGACGGCGTTCAGGAAGAAGGCCCACTCGTAGCCGAACTGCATCACCGCGGCGCCGGCGAGGAAGGCGCCCAGCGTCAGCGTGGTCCACTGCGTGGCCTGGGTGAGCGAGTTGGCCGTGTGCAACTCCTCTCGGCTGGCGATGGTCGGCAGGATCGAGGCCCGCCCGCTGGTGAAGAACGGCGAGGCGAACATCAGCAGGCCGCTCAACAAGTAGAGCAGCCAGGGTTCGGGCCGCCGCGCGGCCAGGATGAAGGCGGCCGCCACTGCCGCGCGGATCAGGTCGCTCGCGATCATGGTGCGCTTGCGGTCCAGGCGGTCCAGCACCACGCCGGCTGCCGGGCCCGCCACGATCACCGCCACGGCGCGCGCCAGCATGATGCCGCTTACTACCAGCCCCGAGCGGGTGACGGCCAGCGCCAGGCTGAAGACGGCGACGTTGTTGAAGTGATCGCCGATCTCGCTGACCACCTGGCCCAGCCAGGTCCAGCGGTAGTTGCGGTTGCGGCCGAGCAGCGCCGTGAAGGCGGTCATGCGGCGGACTCCGTCAACAGAGCGTCTCCTGGCGGACGGTGACCTCCCGGAGAACGTCGAAGTCCAGGTCGTAGCCGAAGCCGGGCTGGTCGCGGACCACGATGGTCCCCGCGGGAGTCACCTCTACCGGCGGCACGATCACATCGCGCGCCCAGTAACGCTTGCTGGCGGAGACGTCCCCGGGCAGCACGAAGTTGGGCAGGGTGGCCAGTGCGATGTTGTGGGCGCGGCCCACGCCGCACTCCAGCATCCCGCCGCACCAGACCGGGATGCCCGCGGCCTGCGCCGCGTCGTGCACCCGCCGGGCCTCGCGGAAACCGCCCACGCGGCCGAGCTTGATGTTGATCACCCGGCAGGCCTGCATTTGAATGGCCTGCTCGGCGTGGCGCACCGAGCGAATGCACTCGTCCAGGCACAGGGCGGTGGCGAGCCGGGCCTGCAACACGGCGTGGTCGATGATGTCGTCGTGGCTGAGCGGCTGCTCGATCATCATGAGGTGGAACTCGTCCAGGCGCTGGAGGTGGTCGGCGTCGGCCAGCGTGTAGGCGGAGTTGGCGTCCACCATGAGCTGGATGTCGGGGAACTCGCGCCGCACCTCGCGCACCACGTCCACGTCCCAGCCCGGCTTGATCTTGATCTTGATGCGCCGGTAGCCGGCCTCGAGTTCCCGCTCGATCTTCCTGAGGAGGTCCGGCAAGGACTCCTGGATGCCGATGGAGACGCCGCAGGGGATCTCGCGCCGCGCTCCGCCGCCGATGTGCTTCCACAGCGGCAGGCCCTGGAGGCGCGCCTCGAGGTCCCACACCGCGGCTTCCAGGCCGCCCGTGGTCATGTGGTGCCCGCGTATGTGCCGAACCAGCGGAGCCACCGCCTCGGCGTTCTCCAGTGCCCGACCCAGCAAGCCAGGGCCGGCAAAATCGCGCAGAATCAGCCACGCGCCTTCGGTCCACTCCTCGTTGTAGAAGGGCCGCTCGCCGGCCGTGACCTCGCCCCAGCCGGAGACGCCGTCCGCGAGGGCCTCGACCAGGATGATTCGCCGCTCGGTGGTGCGGCCGAAGCTGGTCTCGAAGAAGTGGACCAGCGGGAGGCGGATTTCCCGGAGGATGATGCGTTCTATTCGGATTGCCATTCGCCCAAAACGTATGCGCCCGCGTGGGCGGAGCGCTCAAAGCCGATGACCGCCAGGCCCCGGCCGAGATGCTCGAGAAACTGCTCGCTCACCGCCTGCTGGACCTCGCGGGCCTGTTTCGGATGCTCGCGACGGAGCGCGCTGATTCCCGCGGGCACCTCGATGCGGGCCGCCACCGCGGGCCGCTCGGCGGGTCGCCCCGTAATGGCCGCCTCGACGCGCGCGCTCGCGATCCACCACTCCGCCGTGCAGCGGTCCGTGGGCAGGCCGCCGTGCAGGCGGCTGGTGGTGGTGCCGTACTGGTTGAGCACGTACCGCCGCACGATGACTCCCAAGCGCTCGAGGTTGAAGTAAGCGTTCTTGATTTCCAGTGGATCGAAAGTCCACTCGACAAGCGCGATGCCGCGGCCCAGGGCCTCCTCCCGCTGCCGCAGCTTCAGCATGCGGCCCACACCCAGGTTGCGGTACTCCTTCAGCACCCCCAGCATGTGACTGTGCAGGTACAACCTGCCGCCCGGCTTCAGTCCGGGAATGGCCAACAGGAAGCCCACCATGCGGTCACCGTCATAGGCGCCCAGGGTCTGCCCGCCGATGTGAGACGCCACCACGAACAGGCGCACGGGCAGCAACTCGAGTTCGTGGAAGCCCCACACGTGCTTCTGCACCTCGACCGCCTCGGCGAAGTCGGCGGGAGCGGTCAAGGCGCGAACCTGGATGGAGGGAGACTCACTCATAAGAGGTGAGGAACGGCCCAAAAATCCAATGTAGCAGAAGCCGCCCGGGGCGGCAGGCGGGGTGCCCGATTCCGGGATTGGGTCCGTTTCGTAATTTTTTCCCATCCGATTGAGAGGAAAGGGGATGGGGACGCAGGCCGAGGGGCGGGCGTTGTTGCGATTGGCCCGGAGCTGGCGCCGGGATGCCATAGTGGGACCCGCTTGAGGATAGCGGGGCCAAGAGCGTAGGCGCGGGCCAGGAGCGCGCATGGGGCTGGAAACAGGGGAGAAGAAAGTCTGGCGGGGGCGGTGACTCATTGGCGGGACACAACACTAGCCGGGTGGTATACTCAAGCCTGTCGGGACGTCAAGTATGGCGGCCCCAGGGCACGAGAGCCAGACTCGGAGTTCGGGGCAGACACTCCCGGAAGGAGAGGACAATGACATCGCGCAAACTCGGCCTGTTCACGCTAGCGCTTGTTTGCATCGTTTTGACCGCCTGCCAGCCGGCACCCACGCCGGGGGAAAAGGCGGCGGCGCCTGATCCGGGGCCGATCAACGCTCTTCGCGATCAGTTCATGGCCGCCTACAACGCCGGCAATGCGGCAGAAGTGGCCAACCTTTACACGGACGACGCGATTGTGATGCTCGCTCACCAACCGGCCGTCGAGGGCAAGCAGGCCATCCAGGCATCGCTCCAAGCTTTCTTCCAGAACAACACGATCAAGCTCACGCTCACGGCGCAGGAAACCCAGATCGCCGGCGATTGGGCCTATGATCGCGGAGCCGCTTCGATGACGCTCACGCCCAAGGCCGGCGGCAAGCCGATCGCGGACAGCGGCAAGTACTTAGTCATTCTCAAGCGGCTGCCGGACGGGTCCTGGAAAGTTCACCGGGACATGGACAACAGCAACAACCCGCTGCCCGTGCCTCCAGGCAGGAAGAAGAAGTAAGGGAGGAACCATCGGAAAGTGTGTTTGAGTGTACTGTCCCGGGTTTGGGTGTACTGAGCCGGGTTTTGGCGGTTCTGGTCGTGGCGGCGGGCACCGTGGGGGCGCAGCCGCAGCCGAAGGGTAAGCTCGCGCCCAAGCCGCTGTTTCGCGACCCGGTGCACGACGGCGCGGCCGACCCCGTTCTGGTCTGGAACTGGGGCGAGAAGAAGTGGTTCATGTTCTACACCAACCGGCGCGCCAACGTGCGCGAGGCTCCGGGTGTCGCCTGGGTGCACGGCACGCGCATCGGCATCGCCGAATCCAGCGACGGCGGCGCCACCTGGAAGTACCGCGGCACCGCGGAGATCGGTTACGGCAAGCCCGATTACACGCACTGGGCGCCGGAGGTCGTGGACGATGGCAGGAAGTACCACATGTACCTCTCCATCGTTCCGGGCATTTTCGAGAACTGGAACGCGCCGCGCGAGATCGTGCACCTGACGAGCGACAACCTGCTCAAGTGGAAGTACGAGTCAACTCTCGAATTGGGATCGGACCGCGTCATCGACGCCACCGTATGCTGTCTCGGGGAAGGGAAGTGGCGGCTCTGGTACAAGGACGAGCGCGACCAGAGCCATGTTCATTACGCCGACAGCCCCGACCTCTACCAGTGGAGGCGCGCCGGGGTCGCCATCAGCGACCGTGCGGGCGAAGGGGCGAAGGTGTTCCGGTGGAAACAGCGCTACTGGATGATCACCGACATCTGGAAGGGGCTGTCGGTTTTCAGCTCCGACGACGCCACGAAGTGGACCGCCCAGCCCTCGCCGCTTCTGGCCGAGCCCGGCCAGACGCCGACTGACCGGGAGAAAGGCCAGCACGCCGACGTGGTGGTGAGCGATGATCGCGCGTTTGTCTTCTACTTCACGCACCAGGCCGGAGCGGACGCCGACCCGAACGATGCGACCTGGCATCGCCGCACCGTGATCCAGGTGGCCGAACTCGAATACAAGGACGGGCTTCTGGGCTGCGACCGCAACAAGCCGACGCACGTCCTGCTTCGCCCGCCAGGCAGGAGGCGGGGAGCTGGGGCCTTTCGCTGACGGGCTGCGCCCGCGCCGTGCCGAAGGCGCGAGCTACTGCTTCTTCACCGGATAGCCCACCGATTGGGTGTAGAGGACGCGCTGCTCGGGCCGCAGGTTCAGGGCCGTGGCCAGGCTTTGCTGATCGGTGGTGCGGAACCAAGCCACCAGACCTTCCGAAGCCGCGAACAGGTAGACGTTCTGGCCGATGAACCCGACGTCGGCATTGGTGAAGGCAATCTGGAGCTCTGTCTGCTTGACCATCCCTATCTTGGCGAAGTCCGAGACGTAGATCAGAGTCACAGGGGCCTGAGCCACGCCTGGCCCCCTGCCAGTCTTGGCGCGGATATCCCCGGCGACCACGGGCTTCAGGCGGTGAGGCTCGGCCTCATAGACGTAGACCGCGTCGGGCAGCGCTACGTAGATCTCAATTTCCTGCAAGTTCATCGCCGATGGGGCGGTCCGCCCCGGCCTGCCCCGCGGCCCTTCGGATCGGTTCACGCCGAAGGCGGCCCAGAGAAGGTTGGAGAGCACTTGCGGAGAGAGCTTCTCCGCACAGAACTCGAGGGTGGTCCGTCTTTCCTCCAGCGCCTGCATCAGGGGCTTGCCGCCCTTGGTCTGAGGCTTGGGAAGCGTGATAGGTTGCAGGTCTTGGGCGGGGCAAGGGGCGAGGCCGGCCAGCACGGTCCAGACCAGCGAAGTGGCAAAGCAACGAGCCGAAAAACGAGTGGAGGCGCGCATATCAGTCTCCCATCGCATTGTACTTCATGACACTGGCCAACCAGCGGTTCAGCATCCGATCCGAACCCCGGACTTGCGCCGGATGAATAATTCACGACTCCTGAAGGGTGTGCCACAACCGGCTCGAGGAGCGCGCGGCGGGCCTGCGGTATAATTCCCGTTCGCTATGCATCCCGAAGGCGACGTGGTGGCCGGGCGGTACGAGATCCAGCGCGAGCTGGGCCGCGGCGGCATGAGCGTGGTCTACGAGGCGCAGGACCGCGGCGCGGGGGGCAGGGTGGCTTTGAAGACCATCCGGCTCCAACCTGGCAGCACGCCTGGAGAACTCGAGGAAGCCCGCCGGGCGCTGGTCAATGACGCGCACACGGCCCGCGAGCTGAACCACCCCGGCATCGTGAGGATCTACGACGTGGTGGACCTGGGCGAGTCGGTCTGCGTGGTCATGGAGCTGATCGAGGGCGCCTCGCTGGCGAAGTTCCTCGAGCGTGGCGACCGTCCCAACCGGCAGAACGTGCTGCGGCTTCTGCGGCAGGTGGCGCAGGCGCTGGACTGGGCACATACGAAAGGCGTCGTGCACCGGGACGTCACGCCCGGCAACATCATGATCTGGACCACGGCAGGAGCGGGCGAGTACCGGGTCACCATCACGGACTTCGGAATCGCCCGCAAGATCGCGTACGGTACGGGTTCCGGGCGCGTGTCGGGTTACACCCAGGTCATCGGAAACCCTCCCTACATGTCGCCGGAGCAGGCCCAGGGGATCCCTGCGGACGGGCGGTCAGACCAGTTCTCGCTAGCGGTCGTCGCCTACGAATTGTTGACCGGAAGAAAGCCCTTTCAAGGTCACGAGACTGCCGCGGTCGTGGCCAAAATCATCCTGGACGACCCGGAACGTACGCCCGAGCTGGGAGCGGCGGCCGAGGCGGTGCTGCGGACGGCCTTGAGCAAGGCTCCGGCCAGCCGCTACAGGAGTTGCGCGGCTTTCGTGGATGCGCTGGAGCAGGCGCTGTTCCCTCCCGCGCCGCGCGAACGGGTCGAACCGGCGCCCCCACCCCCGCCGCCGGCGCCCAGGCGGGCGCGGCCCCGCTGGCTGATCGACGCCGCGCTGGCGGCGCTGCTGGCGGGTTTGGTGCTGCTGGTGACCGCCGGCCAGCCCTGGCTGGGAGAACTCGCCCGGCGCTGGAGTTCTCCCAAGGTGAACGACAGGGACGGCCTGGAATACGTGTGGGTCTCGAGGGGCAGCTTCCAGATGGGGTGCGTGCCGGACGACACCGAGTGCGACTACGACGAGAGGCCGCGCCATCAGGTCACTCTGACGAAGGGCTTCTGGATGGGGCGCACGGAAGTCACCGTGGAAGCCTACCAGCGCTATGCCGCGGCCACCGCCGCGATTCTGCCGGACGCGCCGGAGTACAACCCGGGGTGGCGCGACAAGAGCCATCCCATGGTCAACGTCTCCTGGAACGAGGCGGTGGCCTACTGCGAGTGGGCGGGCGGGAGGCTGCCGGCGGAGGCCGAGTGGGAGTACGCGGCTCGAGGCCGGCAGGAAGGGCTGCGGTATCCCTGGGGCAACCCCATCACCCACGAGAACGCCAACTACGGCGCCGACCGCGGCCCGCGGGGCCTCGCCCAGGGCCGCGACCGCTGGGAGAATACCGCGCCCGTGGGCAGCTTCCCAGCGAACGGCTGGAACCTGTTCGATATGCCCGGCAACGTCATGGAGTGGACCAAGGACTGGTACGAGGACCGCTACTACGAGAAGACTCCGTCCACGGACCCGCGCGGGCCGGCGTCGGGCCGGGCCCGGGTCTTCAAAGGCGGCAGTTGGGAGGACCCGACCCGGCTGCTGCGGTCCTCGTGGCGCTACTCGGGCACTCAGGGCGTCAAGCGGCACGACTTGGGGTTCCGCTGCGTGCTGGAAGAGTGAGCTAAAAGCGCTCTTCCGGGCCGAAAGTGCGCGGGCCGCCGCCCCCGCCGGTGCCCAGCTTGGTGTCCATTCGGAAGGGCTCCCAGCCGGTGTGGAAGCCCAGTTGGCGCGCCGTCCGGCGGGCGGAGTGGAAGACGCCGAAACTGTCGGCGCGCACGATGAAGTACACGTGGTGCTTGTGCGGGTCCAGCCGGGCCAGCTCGCGGCGGAAGGCCGAATTCTCGTCCCTGATCTGCACCAAGGTGTCGCCCCGCGCCCCCGGCACCGGCTCGAAGGACACGCCCAGCCGCAGGCCACCGGAGCCCAGCGAAAGACCGGGGCGCGCCGAGTAGAAGGCGTTGCGGATGCGGCCCTTGTCGTAGCGATCCAGGCAGGAGCTGAGGGTGGTCTCCTTGGCTTTGAGGCACTCCTGGAAATCCTTCGCCATCCGCTGGGCCAATTCGTGCAAGGCCGGGAAGTAGACCGTGTTGGAGCGGCATTCGAACAGCACCGGTTCGGTTTGGGCGACCGAGGCCAGCGGCGTGGTGATCTTGCCTTTCAGTCCGGCGGACTGGAGGGCCGTGTAGATCACCATAAAGAACAGTGCGCCCATGACGTTCATCACGATATCGACAAAAGAATCCAGCCCCAGCGCGGAACCGGAGGTGCGGCGTCTTTCGCGTGCGCTCATGGTTGTGCTCCTGGGGGTGTCTGCTGCTGGAATCTCCACTCTGCCGGGACCAGCTCGACGCCGTGATCCACCCAGCCGGCGGCGTTCTGGGCACGGGCGAAGAGTTCATCGATGGCCTGCTGGCTGGAGGGATCCGCGAACAGGCCCTTCAGCTCGTCGCGCTGGGCCGCGCTCAAGGCGCCCCGCACGATCAGCTCGCCGTCGTCGTAGCGAATGCGCCGCTGCAAGTCTTCCGAGAGCCGCCCCAGCGCGGCCTTGTCGATCGACTTGGAGACCGACGCGGCGTTCTGGAACCTCTTCTGGTTGCGCACCACCAGCAGGTCGCGGAGGATCTCAAAGGTGCGGATGCCGTCGGGTCGCACCACGAACAGCAGGTATTCCCGGTCGGTGCTCTGGCTGAGCTGCTCGAGGAAGTCGGTGAAGGGGGTGCCGGAGAACTGGTCGGCTTTCAGGGCGGGTTCCTCGCGCGAGCCGGAGAAAGTCACCTCTCCGTCCAGGGTCCGGGCCGCGTCCCCGGTGCACTCGAGCATGATGGGCTTGCGGCCCTGCCCGAGCGTGCCTTCCACCGTGATCTGCACGTTGGCGGTGGCCCGGGATAGGGAGGTCGAGGCGATTACCGCGCCCAAGAACATCAACACGCCCAGCACGCACACCAGCACGCTCAGGAACGGGAAGAACGACGGCGCGGAAGGCGCTCCGTGGCGATGGCCGCGCATGACTTCACCCCGCGCTCTGCGCCAGCCCGGTGAGGAACTGCACGCGCACGTTGAGTGGCTCGGAGGCCAGCCGGCGCATGAACGGGTCCATCTGTTCGAGCATCCCCTGGACGCGCTGCAAGGTGGCGCTCAGGCCGTCGCTGCCGGCGGCCCGCAGCAGCCCCTGTTCGAGGCTGACTTGCAGGCCGATGAGCTGTTCGAGCTTGCCAGCCGCCTCCAGCAGGGCCTGGGTGTAAGGCTGCACCAGAGCCTGCTGCTGCTCGGTGGTTTCCGTGGTGGCCCGCCGGAAGGTCTCCAGGACGTCCTCGAGGTTTCTGCGCTCGGCGGCCAGCAGGCCTTGGATCTCCTCGAAGCGCCGGGCGGCCTCCGCGCGGAGGGCCTCCCGCTCCTGGACCAGTTGCCCGGCGGTTTCCTGCTGCCGGGCGCAGTTGGCGGCGGCATCGGTGCGCAGCTCCTGCAAGGCGCTGGCCCACTGGCGCTCCGAGTCGGCGCGGGCCTCGGCCAGCGCGCGGGCGGCGTTGTCCAGCAGGGAGATGACCTGGGAAACCAGCCTGGTCCCGTACTGCTGCACGTTTTCCTGCTGGGCCAGCATCCTGCCGGCCGCCTGCTCCCAGGTCTCCTGGCGCGCTTTGGCCTCTTGGCCGAAGCGTTCCAGCCCGTCCGACCACTCCTGGCCGGCGCCGCGCCAGGTCGAGGCCAGGGAATCGGCCAGGTCTTTGGCCATTTTGGGGGCCTCGGTTTTCCAGAAATCCACCTCCGGCACGACCGATTTCAGACCGTGGACGACCGCCTCGCGCAACTGCTGGGGCTGTTCCTTGAGGCAGGTGACCATCTGCCCGGTGGCCCCGCTCCAGGCGGTGCGGTTGTCCGAGACCTCCTGCTGGAAGCTCGCCACGCCGGTGAGCCAGTCCCTTCCGGCTGCGCTGACGGCCGCGCCCAGGGCGCCGGGCAGCCCGTCCAGGCTCTCGCGCAGGGTCTTGGGCAGGTTCTTGAGAGCCTCGACCACCGCGCCGGCGGCCTCCCCCACGCCGGCCACGCTCAAACCGCGCAGCAGCCGCTGGCAGAAGTCCTCGTAGGCCTGCAACAGGTCCTTTTCCCGCTTTTCGACGGCGGAGAGGATAATCATGACTACCAGGCTCAACAGCAGGGCTACCAAGGTGGTGTCGAAGGCCACCGCCAGATTGGAGGTGACGTCGGTGAGGGCCTTCTTGATGTCATCCAGTTCTTGCACCCCGACTCCCAGGAAGGTGGCGAAGCCGCCCACCGCGTCGCCGATGCCCATCACCGTCCCGATGAAGCCCAGGATGGGAATGGCCCATAGGAAGACGCGCACCAGCGTGTCGCTGGATTCCAGCTCAGCGTAGGCCGCGTCGCTGTCGGCCAGGAGCGCCTGGCTGGCTTCCTGGGCGCTGCGGGAGGAACGGAACAGCTCGATGGCGCGCTCGACGCGCTGCGAGAGCGTGTCGTCCTTGTGACGGCTCGCGCTGGCCTGGACGACGGTGCGCAACTCGACGACGCCCCGCTCGCTGTCCAGCCGCGCGGACTCCGGCGGAGCCGATTCCGCCAGGCACGCCCGGCGCCGTTTCACGCTGCGCCACTTGGCGTGGAGCATGGAGAGCGACCAGAAGGTCAGCAGCACGCAGGCGTATTGCGTCCAGCCGCGCCGGATGAACTTCTCCGGGTAGGAGGTGACCTTGGCCACCGGGCTGACGTACAGCCCGTAGAGCACCGCGAAGAACAGGGCGCTGAACAGCACGGCGCGCAGCATGTGGCGGAGGGAGCCCGGCGCGCCGCGCGGGGGCGCGGCGGTAGGCGGCCCCGCGGGAGGCGCGCCCGGCGGGGCGGCCGGCGCCGCAGGGACCTCCGCCGCCGGGATGGGCACCGGGGCCGCAGCCGCGCCGGGCGGCTGCCCGAAGAAGCTGTCGATGGTTACCGCGACCGGGTGGCCGCAGTGCGAGCAGGGGACAGTCGTTCCGATGGCTTCCGAGGGAACTTCGATCTGCCGCCGGCAGTTGGGGCAGTTCAAAGTGAACATCGCTCTCTACCTCCTGGGTCTCTAAGGTTAAGTCAGTCTAGCATATGCCCGCTCAGCTACCAATACGCCGGCGAGGGATGGATTCCCGCAGGGGCGGTGAGGAGTTCTTGGCGCGTGGCGCGGGGCTCAGTCCTCGATCAGCCGCAGCTCGACCGCGCCGATGCGCAAGGTCTGTCCCTTCAGCCAAGCCCGTGGTGCGTAGGGATCCACCGGGACGTCGTCCACGGCGGTGCCGAAGGTGCTGCCCAGGTCCCGGACGAACACTTGCCGGTCTTTGGCGAACAGCACCGCGTGCTCCCGGGACACCGACAGGTCAGCCAGCCTCACCTGGTTGTGGACCGCCCGCCCGATGCGGACGGCGAAGCCGCGCAGGCGCCAGGAGCGTCCATCATCTGCGGGGTGACGGCTGGAGACCACTTCGAGACTCCGTTTCGAGAGCAGCGCGCTGGCTTCGAGCGAGCGCGTGGTGGTGTAGGCGCCGGTAACCGTGCCGGGACTGACGCCCAAGACCACGTTGTAGGCCGGCTCCGGCAGCGCAGGGATCCGGGGAACCTGGGTCCTGGCGGCGGCGATGTCCACGCCCCACAGGATGGGGCCTGCCTGCGCGCGCCGCCGGCCCTCCTGGAAGGCATCCTCGAAGGGGCGGTCCTCGGCCAGCCAGGTGCATTCCAGGGGGAGCAGTTCGGCGCGCGCGACTCTTTCGCGGAGCGTCTCGGCAGGCAGCACGACGGGGCGAGGTCGCGCCGGCCCGGTCCACACCGCCGCCAAGGCGTGCCGTGCGCCGAATTCCTGCCCCAGCAGAAGGATCACGGGCTGGCAGCCGGCGGCGTAGGCGGCCGCGGCGAACAGCAGGGCCAGATCCAGGCAGGTGCCGCCCAGGTCGCACTGCATCTGAGTGGGGAACCGCACCAACTGCTCGCTGTGGTGTTCGGTGAGCACGCCGCGCTCGTAGAGGTAGCAGACCTCGAAGCCGCGGGCGACGGCCTCGTACAAGCGGCGCCAGACCTGGAGAGCCGGCCGTGGGCTGCCGTCCGCAGGCGGACCGGCCTCCGCCTTCCGCAGGATGCGTGTGACGAACGGATCGTTCTCCAGCACGAAGGCGGCGGTGGCCTCGGCGTACTGGCGGCGCTGGTCCCAGGCCCGGAGCGGCAAGATCGCCAGGGGGTGGATGCCCTGCCAGCCTGGACTGGAGCGCACCACCAGTTGCGCGCGCACCGGCTCGCCGAGTTCGGCCAGGCGTTTGGCGTCGAACACGGGGGAGAGGTTACGCGTCTCGCCCTCGCCCAGATGCAGGTCGGCGTTGGTGAAGCCAGGCACAAAGACCCGGGCGGTCTGGCCCTGGGGGACGGTTGCCGAGCGGATCAAGTGGCGGCAGCCGCTGTGGAGCAGCGAGTAGTTGAGGCACGGCTCGTAGTCCAGGGTGACCAGCATGGCGGAGCGCCTTGGCCGGGCCGGCGCTGTCCCCTCCAGCATCCCACGGCACAGGTCCCGGTCGCATGCGGAGCCGCGGCCGCGGGCCAGGCGCTCACCAGTCCACGGTATCCAGGCTGGTGTACCGGGCGATGGCGGCGAAGTCCCGGCCCTGGTGCCAGACGGGAACCCGGTTCTCGATCGCGATGGCCGCGATCAGGCAATCGGTGGAAGAGCGGATGGTGTGGCCTTTCCGACGTCCCAGGCGGTAGACCTCAGCGGCCTCCAGGAAAACGCTCCAGGGCAGGGGGTCGCTCAGCACCGGCAGCGCCAGGAAGGCCTCACGGAAGGCTTGGCTGTCGGGCCCCTCACGCAAACCCTGAAGAACCTCCTGCGCCACTGGCCCACAGGTCACCAAGTGCATCAGAGCTTCCGTGGGAAGCCCTTTCCGCAGCCCGTTGTTTAGCAGTTCGATCCAAACGGAGGTGTCCACCAGGATCATCGCTGCTTCCCTGTGCGCCGCGTCCGGGTTCGATCCTGGCGCATCTCGGAGAGGTTGCCCTGCCAGAGGCCCTCACCGAAGAAACGGGAGAGACTCTGGATCTTCCGGATGCGCAGCACTTCCGCCAAGGCCGTGTTGACGGCGGCCGAGTAGGTTTTCACGCCCAGGGTGCGGGTGGCCTCTTCGAGCAGCTCCCTATCAAGCACAAGATTGGTGCGCACCATACACACATGTTACCACAGCACGACGTAG
>CAZIRH010000039.1:0-19069 GCA_964541065.1 uncultured Solibacteraceae bacterium | reverse complement strand
CCGCCGCTTGCGGCGCCGCCCGCCTCGGTTGCCAAGCCCGCGAGCCGCAGGGGCCTCTATATGGCGGTGGGAGCGATCGCCGCCATCGTGGTGCTCGTCATTGCTGCCAGCCAGTTGCCGCGCTGGCGTAAGGCGGAGGCCGGACCGCCCACTCCGGCCGCAGCGCAGGAGGCCCCAGCGCAGCCGCAGCAGACCCCATCACCCGCCGCCCAGGAGCAGCCGCCCCCCACCGCGCAGCCCCCGCCGCCCGCCGTGCGCGCGGAGCTGAGCCAATTGCGGGAGCGCGCCATCGCCCTGGCCGCCCGCGCCAACGCGCTCCGCACCAGCCTTCAGAACCTGGAAGCGCAGCAGCGGCGCTCCGGGCTCTCGCTGCGCACCGACATGGCCACGTCCTGGCGCCGCATGGAGGCCTTCCTGGACGAGGCCGATGCCGCCCTGAAGGACCGCGACTTGCCAGCCCTGCGCCGCAGCCTGAAGTTGGCCAAGCGCGAAGCCGACCGCCTGGATCAGTTCCTGGGCCGGTAGATCGGTCAGACTCTCCCCGATAGCGCCCACGCCAGAGCGCCCGCGCCCAGGATGACGGCAAAGGCGCCGGCCAGTCGGACGGCGAGGCGGGCGGCGCCGGCATAGGCGGCGATCAGGCACTTCACCACGGCGTTCGCCGCGAGCGCCAGCAGGACGCTGACCTGTGCCACGCCGGCGTGGATGTTCCCGCCGCGCAGCAGGTCCGAAGCGGAGAGCGCCACCGCGTCCACGTCCACTGAGCCGCCCAGGGCGCTGACCACGTAGACGGCGCTGCCGCCAAAGGCGGAACCGGCAGCTTTGCCAAGGAACAGAATGCCGGTAAACAGCGCCCCGAACTGGAGCGCGGGCCACAGGTGGAAGGGATTGTGCAGGCCCATCCCGGCGGGGAGCGCTTCGGCCTTCTCCCCGCGCACCAGCGCGAGCGCGAACAGCGCCCCCGCGGCGGTCATGGCCAGCAGCGGGGCCGCGGTCGCGCTTCCCAATGCCGGGTTGACGGCATAGAGCAGGGCCAGTATGCGCGGGAACTGCATGGTGTTGGCGATCACGGCCGCCTGCCAGTAGATGGACAGCTTCTCCGGCTCCTCGCGGCAGTTGCGCGCCAGCGACGCGGTAGCCGCCGTGGTCGAAGCCAGGCCACCCACCGCTCCCGCCAGCCGCAGTCCCACCCGAGTGCCCAAGAACTTCTCCAGGAAGTAGCCGGCGTAGGAGATCGACGACACCAGGATCACAAACAGCCAGACCTGCCGGGGCGCGAAGAAGTTGAACGGGCCGAAGGCCCCCTCCGGCAGCACGGGGTAGATGACGAAGATGATGGCCAGGAAGCGGAGGGTGTCCGTGAACTCGGTCTCCGAGATGGTCTCGCGGATGAGTTTGTGCAGCCCGCGCTTGGCTTCCAGGAACACCACCATCACCACGGTGAGCCCCACGGCCACTTGGTGACCGGCGATGACGGTAGGGCTGGCCGTCAGAAACCCCAGGCAGAAGGTGGCCACGGCGGCCATCTCCGTGGTGATGCCGGACCGCTCGGGAACCTGGAAATGGAACACGGCCAGCAGGCCGGCGATGGAGATCAGCGCCGCCACCGTCAGCCAGGGATTCTGAAGCAGGCCGCAGAGCGCGCCCACGAGCGCAACCAGAATGAAATCCCGGACGCCGGGCTGTCGCTCGCCCTCCCCACGCGAGGCTTCCCGCTCGGCGCCGACCAGGAACCCGATCAGCAGCGCCTCCGCGGCGGCCCAGAGGACCTGGTGCAGTTCCATCACAGACATGGTATCGGTTTCGGCAGCCGGATTCCGGATAGAATACTGGCACAGGCGAGATGGGCGACTACCTGGTATCGTTGCCGGAACGGGTGGTGCGGTCGGCCACGGCGCTGGCCGGCGGCTTGCTGCGCGAACTGGGCCATGTGGCGGTCCCGGCCGCGGTGCGCCGCACGCGGCTGTACTACTCGCTGGTGGACTCGACGCTCAGGTTTCTGCTCGAGCAGGTCGGGCAGGTGGAGGGCCTGTACCCGGCGCACGGGCGGCTGGCCGAAGACTTCATCGTCCGGCGCGCGGCGGGCAACGGGCTCGAGCTGATCGGCATTCTGACGTTCCGGGCCTCTCCCGTGTGGGTGATGGCGGCGCTGGCCGACCTCCTGGGAACCGGCCGCACCCTGGTGCAAGAGATCGCCGAGGCGCTGAAGCAGGAGGGACTGCTCGAGCGGGAGACCCGCTTCGAGACCGTGGATCAGATTCTCGACGGGCTGGAGCGAAGCGCGGGCCGCGCCGCCGAGACCATCAACACGCCGCCGCTCAACGTGGCGGAACTGCGGCAGGAGTGGGCGGCGCTGCGCGGGGAAGTCAGATCGATTCCGCGGCCCCAGCTTCCTTCGCCGGAGCTGCTGACCCAGCTCTGGGAGAAGCTGAAGAGCGAGGCTGCGGCCGAGCAGCGTTCGGTGTTCCAGGTGTCCGCGCTGATGGCGCTGTCGGCGGTCACTGCGTTGCCGGAGGGCGTGCGCTGGCTCTCGCGGAGCGCGAAGACGGCGGCGCGACGGACGGGCGAGCTGTTCGCCGGGGCCCTGCTCGGCCATTACAGCCGCGCGCTCGAGGAGATGGGCCGGGAAGGGTTCCTGCCGTACTGGTCGCGACAGTTCAAGCCCTACCTGCGCGCCGCGGCGGCGCAGTTCTCACCGCAGCGCACTTCGCTAACCCAGCGGCTGCTCAGGCGCCCCCAGCCATGACGCGGGGCGAGTCTTCCATCTCGCTGTCTGCTTCCAGCCGACCTCACTGCCTGCCGGTTCACCCCCAAGGCCGAGCGGATGCGGTGGGCGGTCAGGCACTCAGCCGCGCGGCGACGAACTCGGTGGCCTTGCGCGCGGCTGCTAGGGCTTCCTCGGCGACTTCACGCGCGGGCCAGAACTCGTCATCGTAGCGGGCTTCGACGGCGTAAGGAGTGAGTGGGGCGACCAGTTCGGCCAAGCCACGGAAAACCGGGTCCACGGAGGCGCACTGTGCGAGCAGCTTCTCCAGGTTGTGCGTGTGAACCACAGGCAAGCCCGAGTGGATCAGGAAGGCTTTGAAGAGCTTCTCAACTGCCTGCTGTGCGTGGAAGCAGGCAGCGTCGTAGGCTCCGGCCCCGAAGGCGGCATCCATGGCCACAACGTCGCTGTCGGCCTTGCGGAGCCAACCGCGGACGAGATCAGCCTTGTCCTTCATAAAGGATCACACCCTCGCGAATGGCGGCGGTGACGAAGGCCTCGGGGACAGCACTCCAGTCGAGCACTTCCTCGGGGGTGTACACCACCACATCCACTTCCGCGGGCAGATCTGCCAAGGCGGAGTAGATGCGAGTGGAGCGCCGGTAGCGGGGCTGCTCAGACGGCTGGATGACCAGCACGTCGTAGTCGCTGCCCGGGCGCTGGCTGTCGCTGGCACGGCTGCCGAACAGGATGATCCTCTGCGGCCGGGCGACCCCGAGGATCCGCCGCACAATCTCCGAGGAGGTGGCGTCTGCGGCGACCATACTCCAACCCGATTATCGCAGAAGCGCTGCCAGTCCAACCGCGGCACGGGCGGCGTAGCAACAGTGGCGCGTGCCGGCTCCGGTATAATCTGAGGTTTCTGCCGGGAGGAGACGGCTCTTGCGACATCCAACCCTGTTGCTTGCCCTTGGCCTGACTGCGCCGCTGGCGGCGCAGACGGGCGGACCGTACCTGGACTTTGCCGGAGTGGAGCGCCGGCTGGAGGAACTGGCGCGGCAGAATCCGGAGCGCATGAAGCTGGAGGTGATCGGCGCCTCGGCGGCCGGCAAGAAGCTGTACGCCGCGCAGGTGGCGGCCGCTGGTCCGGTCGAGCCGGCTAAGCGGCCGGCGGTGTTCGTGGGCGCGAACACGGTCGGCTGGCACAACGCCGGAACCCAGGCCGCGCTCCACCTCCTGGAGCGCTTGCTCGCCGCGAAGGATGACAAGCTGCTGGCCGGCCGCACGTTCTACATCGCGCCGGCGCTCAACCCCGACGCGCACGACGCCATGTTCCAGGCGCCCCGCTGGCGGTGCTCGTTGAACGGCGCCCGGCTCGACCGGGACCGCGACGGCCTCGAAGGCGAAGACGGGCCCAACGATCTGAACAACGACGGCCGCATCACCCAGGTCCGCGTCCCCGATCCCGCCGGTGACATGCTGCCCGACCCCGACAACCCGCGGCTGATGGTGCGCGCCGACCCGCTCAAGGGACAGAAAGGCGCCTGGCGCGTTTACACCGAAGGCTTCGACGACGATGGCGACGGCCAGTATAACGAGGACCCGCCCGGCGGCTATCGTCCCGACAAGAACTTCGCCCACGGCTTTGCCGACAACGATCCGGAAAGCGGCCCGTGGCCCAGCTTCACGCCGGAGGCCAAGGCGATCATGGACTACTTGTTGGGGCGGCGCAACCTCGCGCTGGCGGTGGTCTACGGGCCGGCCAACAGCCTGCTGGAGCTGCCGCGCGGCGCGGGAACCGGTCCGACGGACATCGGCCAGATGCGCGTGACCGTGCCGCGGCAGTGGGCTCAGATGGCGGGCCTCGATCCGCAGCAGGAGTACACCATCGACGAGCTTTGGGAGATGTTCAAGGACCAGCCCATGGCCCGCCAGATGAACATGACCAAGGAGATGATGGCGCAGTTCCTCGGGGGCGGCCTGGCCACACGGCCTGACGACGAGGACCTTAAGTACTTCCAGAAGCTGTCGGACGACTACAAGAAGACCCTGGAGAAGGCCGGCCTCGATACACGGCGCGCGGGCCGGCAGTCGCAGGCCGGAGGTCTGACGAACTGGCTCTACTACCAGTACGGAGTGATGGCCGTGGAACTGGACGTCTGGGGCGTGCCGCGCCGCAGAACCGAGGCCGCCAAGCCGGAGCAGGCGCTGACGCTGGAGCGCCTCGAAAAGATGTCCTCCGAGGAGTTCTTGGCGCTGGGTGAGGACAGGATCGTCGCGTTCCTGAAAGAAATCAAGGCGCCTCCCATGGTTCAGCCGGCGATGCTGATCGAGGGTGTGAAGTCCGGCAAGATGACACCGGCGCGCATGGCCGCCATGGTGCGGCAGATGGGTGGCGGGGCGGCCCCGTCGCGCGCGCCGTCAGGCCCAGCCGCTCCAGCCAGTGGCGCCGAGCAGGCCGACCTGCTGGCCTACATCGACAAGGAGGCTCCCGGCGCCTTCGTCGCTTGGACGCCGGTGACGCTGCCCGACGGCACACGCGCCGAGGTCGGCGGCGTGGATCCATTCCTCGAGGTCGCGCCGCCCGAGAAGGCGCTCACCGCCGCACTGGCGGCGCACACGGACACGGTGCTGGACCTGGCGGGCAGACTCGCGCGGCTGGAGATCACTTCCACCGAGTCCACGCCGTTGGGCAGGAACGTGTGGCGGGTGAAGGCGGTGGCGGCGAACAGCGGCTCGCTGCCCACGCTCACTAGGCTGGGCCAGCGCACGCGCAACTACCTGCCGGTGCGGTTGCAGCTCGAACTGCCGCCCAACGCGGCGCTGGTGGCGGGCGTCCCGTGGGTCACTTCGGAACGGCTGGCCGGCGGCGCGGAGGCGCTCCAGGGCGAATGGCTGGTGCGCGCCGACAGGGGCGCCAGACTGGGCGTGGTCGTCTCCTCGAACAACGCCGGAGGCGACCGCAAGGAAATCGTCTTGGCAGGAGGGAACTAGGCCATGTTCCGAACCATGCTTGCAGCACTGATCGCGGTCGCGGCCTTTGCGGCCGAGCCGCTCAAGCCCCGGGTGGCGCCGCCGGATCCGGCCTTCGACCGCCTCTACCCCAACGACAAGATCATCGAGTTTCTGAGGGGCTACGCGGCGGCGTACCCGGACTGGGTGAAGCTCGAGAGCATCGGCAAGGCCAGCGGAGGCGGCGACATGTGGATGGTCAGCATCCGCAACCCCAAGACCGGGCCCGAGCTGGCAAAGCCGGCCATGTACATCGACGCGGCCACGCACGCCAACGAGATTCAGGGCACCGAGGTGTGCCTGTACCTGATCCACTACGTGCTCAAGAACTACGGCCGGCTTGAGCGCATCACCGAGCTGCTGGACCGCGCCGTGCTCTACGTCCTGCCCATGTCCAACCCCGACAGCCGCGCCCGGTGGTTCACCGAGCCCTCGACGCCCAACTACCCGCGTACGCCGCCCATCAGGATCGACGACGACCGGGACGGGCGCGTGGACGAGGACGGCTACGATGATCTGGACGGCGACGGCGAGATCACCATGATGAGGAAGAAGGTGCCGCTGGGCCAGGGGCGGTTCCGCTTGGATCCCAAGGATTCGCGGTTGCTCGTGCCGGTGGAACCCGGCGAACTGGGCGACTACGTGATGCTGGGGGCGGAGGGGATCGACAACGACGGCGACGGCCAGGTCAACGAGGACCCCATCGGCTACATCGATGCGAACCGCACCTGGGGCTCGAGCTGGCAGCCGCGCTACGTGCAGAGCGGCTCTTCCGACTACCCCCTGCAATACCCGGAGACGCGCACCATCGCCCTATGGGCGCTGGAACACCCCAACGTGGCGGCGTCGCAGAGCTTCCACAACGTGGGGCGCATCATCCTGCGCGGGCCGGGCGCCCGCGGCATGCGCCAGTACCCGCCCGGCGACCTGCGCGCCTACGACCTCATCGGCAAGGAAGGCGAGAAGCTGCTGCCCGGCTACAAGTACGGGATCATCTGGAAGGACCTCTACTCGGTCTGGGGCGGCTCGGTGGACCACTTCTACGGCGTCCACGGCGCCGTCGCCTTTTCCAACGAGCTCAATGGCCCCCAGCAGGACTTCGACAAGGACGGCCGGGTGACGCAGCAGGAAACCATGAAGTTCAACGACCTGCTGACGCACGGCCGCATGTTCGTCCCCTGGAAGCCGTACCAGCACCCGCAGTACGGGGACATCGAGATCGGCGGCTACCGGCACGACACGGGCCGCCCGCCCGAGGGGTTCCTGCTGGAGGAGGAATGCCACCGCAACGCGGCGTTCGTGCTGTTCCACGCGCACCATCTTCCGCGGCTGAGTTTTCAGGAGCCCACCGTCACCCGGGTGAAGGACAACCTCTGGCGGGTGCTCGTGCCGGTGCTGAACGACCGGGCCATCCCGTCGATGACCGAAATGGCGCGGTCGTTGCGACTGCACCGGCCGGACATCGCCACGGTCGAAGGCGCGAAGGTGCTCTCGAGCGGCCTCGTGCGCGACCCGTGGCTGAACCGCATCGAATACCAGCCGCGCCGCCCCGAGCGGCTGATGGTGTACGGCGTGCCGGGCCTCTCGACCCAGACCCTGTTCTTCCTGGTGGAGGGAAAGGGCGACATCACGGTGGCCTACGACAGCTTCAAGGCGGGCAAGATCACGCGGAAGGTCCGCTTGCAGCAGCCGTAGGCAGCTCAGACGGGTAACCACCGTCCCAGTACCGGATCGGGCCGGTTTGAGTACTGGGGGTTCTGGAACGCCCAGTCCCGGCGTGGCTTCATGGTAGTATGCATGACCACGCAGTCCAAGTCTTTCGTTTCCGCAAGATAGCGGCTGCCAGCTTGATGCTCTTGCTGGCGGCGGCTGTGACTCACGCGGATACCATTGTTGGCTCCCCCGGCGCTGCCTGGCAGCCTTTCCCCGGCGCGTTACAGGAACTCGGGAACCCCTATTGGGACAGTTCTTCCTGGGACGGTTCGCACCTCAACGTGGGCTACCTGCTCAGCGAGTCGCAGGGGCTGACGCCCCCATGGTGGGGCAGCTCCGACGGCAGCGCTGATCTGAATTTCCATTTCACGCTCTCCTTTCCCACTTCCGAAGCCACGCTGTACTTCGCGCTGGCGGGCCGGTGGGGCAGCAACCAGTTCGGCTGGTACGATGTCGCCTCGCCCGAAGCCCTGCATCCCATCATCCCGGGCGGCACCACTCTCGGAACGCAGGTGATCTGGGCCCCTTCGTCCGACTACGGCTTCTACCTGAAGACCCCCGAGTGGGGAGGCGACCAGGTCTACTACACCGAGTCCTTCCGCAATCCCCCCGGCGAGACCTCGCACCAGCACTTCGCCGTGTTCGCCGAGTCCTTGCAGCCGGGCGCGGAGGTCTACTGGATCGGAGCGGAAGACCTGCGAGCGGGCCACGGAGACGAGGACTACCAGGACATGGTAATGCGCGTGCAGACCAATCCGGAGCCGGCTACCTTCCTGCTGCTGGGCGGTGGACTGGCGGGCATTTGGGGGTGGCGGCGCAGAGCGCGGCGCTGAAAACTGCACGGCCGGCCACGCAGGTTGCCATGGTCAAGGAACCTGCGGGACAGGACTCTGGAAAGCCCGGCTTACGCGGTGCGGATCAGGCCGATGTCGCACTTGCCGCCGCTCAGGGCCGCAATGCGACGGGTGGGCCAGTTCAGCGCGACGGCATGATACTGAAGGCCCAGTGTGGTGTTGGCTAGCTGTTTACCCGTGCTGGTGTCCCAGAGACAGAGCGAGTTGCCGGTTCCCGCCGGACCCTCGCTCAGGGTCAGCAGATGGCCGCCCTCCAGAGAGAAGGCAAACGCCGGCACCACCTCGTCCGGCAGCGGCAGCAGCGCGCTCGCCGTCCCGGCCTCCACATCGATCAGGCACAGTTGCCGACGGCACGCCCGAAAGTCCGGGCGCTCGAGCGCCAGCAGCCTGCCATCCGCCGACAGGCACGCCTGCCCGGCGCCCAGACCCAGGTTGCGAACCCGCATCGGCTGGCCGTCTGAATACGAACACACGCCCACTTTGTGCCGGCGGTAGTGCAGGCTCACTCCTTCCACCTCGTAGCGGGTGGCCGCCAGGTCCTGCCCCACCAGCGTCAGCCCGCCATCGGATGCCAGAAGTCGCACGCGCCAGCCCGGCAACTCCAGCTCACAGTCCACCTCCAAAGACGGCAGACGCACGCCGCGCACCCGTTCTCGCCGCCCGGAAAGACCTCCTCCCGGCGCCGGCAAGACGTCACGATACAGAAAGACCGTGCTCTCGCCATGCCCGCGAAAGCAACCGGCCTGCACCGGAAAACGCGGCCGCGCCTCGAACACCGTCGCACCGCTGTTCACCTCGAAGACCCGCGCCAGGCCGTTGGTCTGGGGCCGGTGATCGCCCACGTTGGCCGCCGCCAGGTAGCGCCCGTCGCGGGAGAACCCGGCCCAGGCCACAAACCTGCCGAAAGCGAAGGTGCGGACCGGTCTCCCGGAGAGGACTTCGTACAGGGCTAGATCGCGATGCCCAACTGCGATATGATGACCGTCCGGCCGGAACAGGACGTGCGTGGTGAGCAGCGTCTCGACTGGGAAGGAACAAACCGAATCGAGCTGCAACCTTCAGGATAGCGCAGCCTATGGCGGAGAATGATCAGGTCGCCCACGCCGAGCGCAAGACGGCGCATTGGCGGCGGCGCCTCGGAATCGGCGTGGCGCTGGTGCTGCTCTGCCTGGCCATCATTTTCGTGGTCCCCCGCCCGGCGGAGATCAAGCCCGAGGGCTGGCGCCTGCTCGGGATCTTCGTGGCCACGGTGGCAGGCCTGGTGTTGCAGCCCATCCCCGGCGGCGCGCTGGTGCTGCTGGCGGTCACCCTGGCCTCCATCTGGGGCGGCCTGACCATCCAGCACGCCTTGAGCGGCTACGGCGACCCAACGGTCTGGCTGGTGATGGCGGCCTTCTTCATCTCGCGGGCGCTGATCAAGACCGGACTGGCGCGGCGCATCGCACTGTTCTTCGTGCGGGCGTTTGGGCGCAGCTCCGTGGGCGTCTGCTACGCGCTGTCGCTCTCCGACGTGGTGCTGGCCAGCATCATCCCCTCGAATGCGGCCCGCTCCGGGGGAGTCATTCTCCCCATCCTGCGCTCGATCGCCGAGCTGTACGGCTCGCTGCCGGGAGCCACGGCGGGGCGGCTGGGTTCGTTCCTGATGACCGGCGTCTACCAGGGCATTTGCATCAGTGCCGCCATGTTCATGACGGGCCAGGCCTCCAACCCCCTGGCCGCGCAAATCGCCACCGCGCAGTTCCACTACCCGGTGAGCTGGGCTAACTGGTTCGTGGCCGGGCTGGTCCCCGGCCTGTGCTCGCTGTTTCTGGTGCCGCTGCTGGTCTGCCGGGTGAATCCCCCTGAGATCAAGCACACGCCCGAGGCCGCAGCCTTCGCTGCCGGGGAACTGAAGGCCATGGGGCGGATGCGCCTGGGGGAGAAGATCGCGCTGGCGGTCTTCCTGACGGTGTGCGGGCTGTGGATCAGCTCGCCGTGGCACGGCTTGGATATCTCGGTTCCGGCGCTGCTGGGCGCCTCGGCCCTGCTGCTGGCGGGCGTGCTCACCTGGGAGGACGTCAAGAACGAGCGCTCCGCCTGGGACATCTTCGTCTGGTACGGCGGCCTGCTGATGCTGGGCAAGGCGCTGAACGACACCGGAGTGACCGCGTTGTTTGCGCGGGGGGTGGGCGCGGCTTTCGGCGGCACCGGCTGGCCTCTGCTGCTGGGCATCGCGCTGGTGATCTACTTCTACGCCCACTACGGCTTTGCCAGCATCACCGCGCACATCCTGGCCATGTACCCGCCGTTCCTGGCTGTGCTGGCGGCCCAGGGCGCGCCGCTGGGGCTAATCGTCTTCGCCTTCGCCTGCTTCACCAACCTGGCCGCCGGGCTGACCAACTACGGGACCACGCCCTCGCCCATGTTCTTCGCCCACGACTACGTGAGCCTGAAGCGCTGGTGGAAGGTGGGCTTCCTGGCCTCGCTGGTCAACCTGGCGGTGTGGTCCACGGTCGGCTTCGCCTGGTGGAAGCTGATCGGGGTGTGGTAGGGGGGCGCGCGGGGCGCGCTTGCCGCACGGTAGGACAAAATGTCATACTGCAATCATGGTGCGGAAGATCGCTGTCACGCTGGACAGACAGACGGTCGCGGATCTTGACCGGTGGGTGCGGGAAGGCAGGTACCGGAATCGCAGTCGGGCTTTGCAGTCCGCCGTGGGTCTGCTGGCCGAACGCGAGAAACGGACGCGTCTGGCGCGAGAACTGGCGAAACTGGACCGCGCCGAAGAGCAACGGATGGCGGAAGAGGGCCTCGGGGACGCCGCATGGCCAGCATCCTGAGAGGTGACATCTACTGGGCAGACTTGAACCTAATCCGGGGCAGTGAGCAGGCCGGGCTTCGGCCCGTGCTGATCCTGAGCAACGAGCTGTTCAACCGGCGTTCCGGGACTGTGATCGCCATGGCGTTCACCAGCCAACCCCAGAAGGCAGGTTTTCCCCTCACCTTTCCCCTGCCGCCGCACAAGCTCGCTCGCACGTCCTGGGTGAAGATCTCTCAGATCAGAACCATCTCGGTCGAGCGGTTGGGCAAGCGCATGGGATCCCTCGAGAGGTCAGAGTTGGATCGGGTTGTGGACGGGCTGCTCGAGTTGATCGGCTAAGCCTGGGGTCCCCCGGGGCAAGCCGACACAGTCCACGCCACCCCCAATCTGGCCCGGCGCCGCTTAGTCCTTCCCCCGCACCATGGGCACGAACATGACGGGTCTTACGACTGTCTCGTAGCCTTCTTTTTCGGCACTCCCTTGGAATGGCAGTCAACGCACTTCACCCAGTGTACGTTGCGCTTGCTGTCCGCCGAACGGAACGTCGTGTCCATCTTCTCGACGTCCAAACCACAGTTCGACATTTTCGGGTGGCACTCCGCGCACGAGGCCCTGGTCTTCTGACCATGCTTCAAGTGGCAGGACAGGCAGCTTATGCCTTCATGCACGCCGAGGGCGGTCCGGTCATCGCCGCTCGCCACCTGCCGACTCGCTTCCGCCGCGTGGCACTGGTAGCACAACGCCTGGCGCGGGTCCGGGCTCATCCTCACCACCCGGTTGCCCTCGATCATCACCGGCAGGGGCAACTCCGCCACAGGAATGTGCCTCTCGGTCCGGCGATCAAAGAAAGCCAGCGACGGGCGGTTGATCTCCTGCTTCGGTCCGGCCACGCGGCCTTCCGTGGCGGTTTTCTTCAACCGCTGGCCTTGCCGGTGAACGCCGTGGCAGGTCAGGCAGGGCATGGCGGGGCGATCCGCCAATCGGGTCGGCACGATGCGCCACGGGCCAGTCCTGTCCACAGGAGTCACCAGGTCCCGGATGCCGCCTTCGAAGTGCATGCCATGGCACCGCAGGCAGTCGTCCATCAGCAGCCGGTTGGCATTGTGCGTCTTGTCGCGGAAGATGCGCGCGTAGCTGGCGCTGTGCGGGCCCGACTGCCACTGCGCGAACTCTTGGCGATGGCAGGACTGACACCGCTCTACCATCGTCAGGACGTCGATGTTCCGAATCCGGATCCGTTCCGGCAGGTCCCCTTTTACGTGGGAGTACACCCGCGTCGCGTTGTTCCAGTGGAAGGAAGCGTCCGGCGTGAAAGCCCCCGCGTGACACTGGGCGCAACTCACTTCGCGGTGGCTGGAGGTGTGCCACAAATCGTAGGAGGAATTCATTTCGTGGCACTTGGTGCAACCCGTACCGCCGCCCGACTCGTAGTACAGGCTCGCGCCGGGGACCATCAACAGAGCGGCAAGGGCGGCGAGGCCGGCGACGGCAGCGAATCTCCTCATGAGCGCCCCCTGGTGTTTCTCCACGCTTTGATCAGGCTGTCGGAAGCGTAGTAGGCTACCGCCATGATCGTCAGCACCGGGTTGAACCCGCCGTTGGTGACGTGGACGCTTCCGTCAATCACATAGACACTGTCCACGTCGTGAAGCCGGCAGTGCTTGTTGACCACCGACGTTTTGGGATCGTTCCCCATCCGGCAGGTTCCCGCCTGATGCTGCCCTCCGCTCAGGCCTCGGCCAGGTTGCCTGTTCCAGGTTTGGATCGCGCCTGCCTCCTTCAGCCAGGCCTCAGCCTTGCCGGTCATGAAACTGGCGATCTCGATCGTGTGCGGGTGCTTTCCCCCCGAGAGGCGCGCCACGGGGATGCCCCAGTAGTCCTTGACCTTGGGGTCCACTTGGACGCGCGCATCGAACAAGGGCATTTCCTGGGTCGGTCCCATGACGACGATGGTCCTCTTGAAAGCGTTGCGGACCCATTCCTTGTGCGCCCCGCCCCACCGGGGAACAAAAGGAGGCACCTGCCCAATGAACTGATACGGGAGCCGGATGAACTCATTGGCCAGCATGGCCCCGCCCGCCAGGCCGGGAATCCCGTGGTTGTAATCGCAGATGGCGATCTGCGCACCAGGGCCGAGGTCGTCGTAGGTGTCGAAATCGAACAGGCCGACCGCCCCCGAATAGGTGTGTCCTTGCAGATTCCGGCCTACCCAGTCATGCCGGTTGCCCAAGCCGTTCGGAAAGAGCCTGCTCTTGGAGTTCAGCAGGAGGCGCGCCGACTCGATGGCAGCCCCGGAGACGATCACCAGGTCCGCCGTCTGCTCCTGAAGCCTGTCATTCGCGTCGAAATACGCCGCGCCCCTGGCACGGCCCCGGCCGTCGATGAGGACTTCCTTGACCATGCACTCGGTTCGCAGCTCGCAATTCCCGGTGGCCAGCGCCTTCGGGATCACCGTGTTGTGCGTGCCGCTTCGCGCATCCACTTCGCAGGCGAAGCCCACGCACCAGCGGCAGCGCATGCACGGTCCCCGGCCGTTGTAGGGCACCGTATTACGCAGCATGGGAATGTCGAAGGGATGCAGGCCCAGGCGCCTGGCCGCCGGCTGCAAAACCTCGTACTCACGGTTTGGAGAAAAAGGCGGCATCGGCAACGGCTTCCGGCGCGGAGCCTTGAAGATGTTGCCCGAATCGTCGCCGGAGACGCCGAGTTCCCACTCGGCCTTTTCGTAGAACGGCTCCAGGTCCTCGTAGCTGATGGGCCAGTCTTCGAGCGTGCTTCCTTCGACCGGTCCGTAAGTCGAGCGCATCCGGAAGTCCTGCTCCATGAAACGCCAGGCCATGGCGCCGTAGCTGAAGGTGCCCCCGCCGACGCAGGCTGCATTGTTGCTGTAACCGCCTTCGGCGGGCCCGAGAACGCGCGCGCGGCCTTGCCCATCGACCAGCACGCGCGGATTGCGCGCGTCGTCCGGGCCGAACCCGTTGCCGAGCACGGTGGTGCGCTGGTTCCGCAGATCGTCCTTGCGGCAATCCGCGGCGGAATACGATCTCCCGCGCTCCAGCAGCACCACGCTCAAGCCCGCTGAAGCGAGTTCCTTCGCGACCACGCCGCCCGCGGCGCCCGATCCGACGATCACAGCGTTGACGTGTTTCAGGGCCATGGCGTCAGCCCGCCTTCCGCTCGTACGGCAGGCGGCCCCGCACCGGCGGAGACGGCAGGGCCAGCATCTTCCAGCTCGCTTCGCCACGGTTGCCGCCGTGGCGGGGATCCCCGTAGAAGCCCTGCATGGTGTGAGTCCAGATCAGGGCGAAGAACTCGCGGTCCTTCTGTTCGATCTCAGTGAGGACCGCACTCTGCTGCTCGAAGGACAGATCCGCGAAGGACTTACCGAAGCGCCCGCGGCTGGCCGCCTCCACGCCGGCGAGCCCCTTCCGGTAGGCATCCCGATACTTCCGGTAGTGCCGGGTCAATTGAAGGTCAATGAAGTTCACCACGCGGGCCTGTCTGGCGCCCGGGTACGTGTCCGCCGGAATGAGCTGTTCGCAGATGGCGTCCACGGTCCGGGCCTCCGCCGCGGTGAAGAACCGCCAGGAGGCTCCGCCTACGCTGCGGCCGCACGACACCAGGGCCCCGGAGGCCGTTGCCGTCAGCCCGATCTCCAGGAACCTGCGGCGCTTGAGGCTTCTTGGCTTGGTTCGCATGGCACGCCGTAACCTTTCTCGGCCAGGATTGGGAACCGCGGTGACCCCGAGTCTCCCGGCTGCCGGGAGACTCGGGGTTGGGTCAGTCAAGAGGATACCACGCCGTGACGGGTTGCCCAGTAGGCGTTCTCCTTCACCTCGTCCTTGATGCGCGGGAACATGCCCACGAAGACGCCATCCGTCGGCTTGATGCTCTGGAAGGCGAGCTTGAACGCTTGTTCCGGACTGCTCACCCGGCCCGCGGCCAGGATCTTGAACGCGAAGCAAGGCTTCCTCGTCTGTCGCATGAACTTGTACATGCGGGGCGGGTCGTCTTGCAGGTACACCTCGCCGGGCATCTCCGGCAGCTCGCCCCCCAGCAGCTTGCGGAACTCCTCGGGTGTGCGCCGGCGGTTGTAGACGCAGCCGGCGTAGAAATCCACATCCCAGCCTTCGTCCTCGACCTTGGCAAGCACTTCGGGCATGTGGCTTCCGACGCCGACCAGGACTCCCTGCTGGCGCGCCTTCTTGCAGTAATCCTTGACGGTCTCCATCTTGCCGGAGCGATACGCGTTGTCCGTATACTCGCCATGGTGGTAGATGGCCAGCGGCTGCACGGCTTTGACGATGATCTCCGGATCGACCGTGCCCTGCGCGATCAGGTGCATCTTCCCGCCCTCCGACAGGAAGCGCGCGTAGTCGGCCGGTCCGCGGCCCGCGTGAAGGTAGTTGAAGGTATTGATGCCGAGCTGGTTGCAGCGCAGCAGCACCTCGGACACCTTGGCCGGCGTATACCACTCCCGCATGATGCTGCCCAGGATCTGGTTGAAATGAGCGTAACCGTAGAGCGTGTTGCAGCCCACAATCAGGCGGCTGATCTCGGCCTTGCCGAACTTTACCTTCGGGACCTTGATCTCCGAATCCGGCACCGACTCGGCCGGGCTCGGTCCTGGTCCGCCCGGTCTCTGGGAGAGCGCCGAGGATGCGGCGCCGGCAAGTCCCGCCGCCAGAGCAGCGCTCGACTGCAGAAAACCTCTTCGTGTCTTCGACATCTGAGAAAACCTCTTCGTCCTTCGAGTTTCTCAGAAGAGCAGTTTCAGCGCCAGTTGAGTGTTTCGCCGGAGGGCTGGGAAACCCGGCTCACAGTCCCCGCGTTTTCCGTGGTTTCATCCTTGCCCTCCCCCGGTTCTGAGTGGGCCCGAAGGTGGCACAGGCATTCTTGCCTGTGTGTCGCGGGTCCCCAAACAGGCGCGGAGGCCTATTCCACCTGTTCGGCGCTCAAGCTGGGGGAGGGCAAGGGTTTCATGTGTTTGCGGGCTGGTAGCCTATAAGCTACAATGGCGCTGTGGAGACCAGGGCCCGCCGGCTGGAGCTCTACGTCACTGCCAGTGGGAGGATTCCCTTCGTGGAATGGCTGGAATCCCCCAGGGACATCCGTGCACGCGCGATCATTCGGACGCGGCTCGACCGGGTTCAGTTGGGCAATCTGGGCGACTGCCGGCGGCTGAGCGGAGTCCTCCACGAATTGAGGATCGATTTCGGGCCGGGCTATCGCGTCTACTTCGCGCACGAGACCGCGGAGACAATCGTCGTGCTCTGCGGAGGTCGGAAGCGAACGCAGCGGTCCGATATCGGCCGCGCCCGCCAATACTGGCGGGACTACGGGAGCCGTGAAGGTGCCTAGAAGTGTCAGCTACCACGACCATCTGATAGGGGCGTTGACAGATCCTAGAGAGGCGGAGGCGTACCTCAACGCGGCCTTGGAAGATGAAGATCCCAGGGTCTTCCTGCTGGCGCTGCGCAACGTCGTAGAGGCGCGCGGCGGAATGAGCAAGGTCGCTGCTGACAGCGCTCTGAACCGCGAGAGCATGTACCGCATGCTGTCCAAAAGAGGGAACCCCAGTATGAAGAGCCTGGGGGCGCTCCTGGCGAGCCTGGGTTTCCGCCTGGCCGTGGAGGTGAAGGACGCCGCCTGACCCCTCGCCGCCCTCCGCTCTCAGTTTTTCCCCTTCACCATGGGGACGAACATGACCGGGATGACGCTGCGGCGGCGGGTCTTGCCGTCCGGCCTCTTGTCCACCACGGCCAGGTCCTGACCCCAGACGGAGCTGCCTTTTCGAAGCCAGGTGCTGCGATTGCGGGCGGGAGACCAGCGAGACCGCTCCGGGCCAGCGGGGCGGGTGTATACTCACCGTGGTGGCAAGAAGGCTCAGAATGCCAATTCTGGTCGAAAGTCCGGGTGGCGAACACGAAAACCAGGTCGGCAACGCCGTGGTTGCTCCAAGAAAGGAGGAGTATGCGGATACTGCATCTTGTCCTTGCCGCACTCGGAGGGCTGGGCATACTTGGCGCTCAGGCGCCGGATTCGGCCTTGGTGCAAGCGGCAAGAACAGGCGACGTGAACAGATTGCGTGCCCTGCTGGCCGGCGGCGCAGATGTGAATGCCAGAGGAGAACATGTGGGCGTGACCGTCAGTGGAATCGCGGCCGGCCCGGTTGTTCCTTCGTATGATGTCACGGGAGGTGGAACCGCGCTGATGGTTGCGGCAGAGGGGGGACATGTGGAAGCGGTTCGTGTCCTCTTGAGCGCAGGGGCGGACGTCAACGCGCAAGACCGCACCCGGGGTACGGCGTTATCCAGAGCCCTGGCTAAGGGCCACACCACCGTTGTCGAGACGCTGATCGCCGCTGGGGCGGACCTCAAAAAAGACTCGCTGGCGCTTCTGGCGGCGGCGAAGACCGGACGGACGGACACCATCGCTTTGTTCTTAACCGCGGGCGCGGACCCGAATGCGGTGGGCCAATTCGGGGTGACGGCCTTGATGGAAGCAGCCACGGGAGGCCATGTGGAGGTCATCGAAGCCTTGCTCGCCGGAGGCGCCGCCGTTGACAAGAAGGCCAACAACGGCTCCACTGCGTTGATAAAGGCGGCGGAAGCTGGGCAGACCGCCGCCTTTCAAGTCTTGCTGGCTAAGGGCGCGGACCTCAATGCCAAGGATGACTTTGGACGGAGCGTGTTCATCGCGGCCGCGCAAGGGGGTCACCTCGGCATCCTGGAACCTTTGTTTGCCAAGAATTGGAACCTCGACGAGAAGAACATATGGAGCAGGACTGCCCTGATGGAAGCGGCGGCGAACGGCCATACTTCCGTCGTCGAGAGCCTGCTGGCCAGGGGCGCGGATGTCAGCCCCAGGGACTACAATGGCCGCAGCGCCCTGACGTGGGCCGTGGAGAAACGTCACTTGCCAGTCGCCAAAGCTCTCCTGGCTAAGGGCGCAGACCCCAACGTGAAAGGCAAGCGCGGCGAGACACTCCTACACGGAGTGGCTGAGCGAGGCGACGCCGCCATGGCTGAAGTCCTGCTTGCCACGGGCGCTGACATCAGCGCGAAGGACAACCGGGGCTACACTCCTCTGTTGAGCGCCGCGACGGAAGGACACGCCAAGGTTGTTGAAATGCTGCTGGCCAAGGGAGCGGACGTGACCGCCACGAGCGAATGGGGCAGCACTGCACTGACCTCGGCGGCATATTTTGGCCGCAGCGAGGTGGTGGAAGTCCTGCTGGCCAGGGGCTGTGACATCAACGGCCGGGACGGGAGGGAACGGACAGCGCTGATGGCAGCGGCGGAGCATCATCAGGCGGAGCATCATCAGAAGACCGCGGTTGTCAGACTCTTGCTGGCCAAGGGCGCGGCTACCGATCTGAAGGATAAATCAGGCAAAACCGCTCGACAGATAGCACGGGGTTACACCGACATAGAGCAGCTGCTCAAGAGCGCCGGAGCCAAATAAGAGCTGCGCCCAGGAGGAATTCGGCTATCCGCGCCCGAGGTGCGCCGCTCAGTCCTTCCCCTTCACCATGGGCACGAACATGACGGGGAAGACGCTGCGGCGGCGGAGCTTGCCCTCGCGGGTCTTCTCCACCACCACCAGGTCCTGGCCCCACACCGTACTGCCCACCGGCGCCACCAGCCTGCCCCCGGGGGCGAGCTGGTTGAGCAGCGCCTGCGGGATCTCGGGCGGGGCGGCGGTCACGATGATGCGGTCGAAGGGGGCCTCCTCGGGCCAGCCGCGGTAGCCGTCGCCGTGGCGCACGGTCACGTTGCGGTAACCCAGTTGGGTGAGCGTGGCGGCGGCCGAGCGCGCCAGCTCCGGGACGATCTCCATCGAGTAGATGTGCTTGACCAAGGAGGAGAGCACCGCCGCCTGGTAGCCCGAGCCGGTGCCGATTTCCAGCACCTTGTGGTCCTTGGCGGGCTCCAGCAGCTCCGTCATCACCGCCACGATGTACGGCTGCGAGATCGTCTGGCC
>CAZIRH010000038.1:0-19391 GCA_964541065.1 uncultured Solibacteraceae bacterium | reverse complement strand
CATCGCGAGGCCCGCTCGCTGCCCCTCCAGGTAGTTCACGCCAGCGAGCAGGTGACCATGCAGGACAGCGCCGCCCGGGCCGTGCGCACCAAGCGCGACAGCTCCATCCGCGTGGCCGCCCGCCTGGTCCACGAAGGCGTAGCGCAGGGCTGGGTCTCGGCGGGCAACACGGGCGCGGCCATGGCCACCGCCAAGATGGTCCAGGGCGTGCTCCCCGGGGTGGACCGGCCCGCTCTGGCCTCCGCCTTTCCCACCTTGAAGGGCACCCCGGCGGTGATGATCGATGTGGGCGCCAACGTGGACTGCTCGCCCCAGATGCTGGCCCAGTTCGCCGTCATGGGGGACATCTACGCCCGGATCCTGCTGCGCAAGAGCGAGCCCCGCGTGGGCCTGCTCTCCATCGGTGAAGAAGAGCACAAGGGCAACGACCTGACCCGCAACGCCACGCCGCTGCTGAAGAGTCTCCCGCTCAACTTCATCGGCAACGTCGAGGGCCGCGACCTGTTCACCGGCGACGTGGACGTCATCGTCTGCGACGGCTTCATCGGCAACGTGGCCCTGAAGGTCAGCGAGGGCATGTCCGAGGTCATCCGCCAGCTCCTGCAGGATTCCTTGAAGGTCACCCTCAAGCGCCAGATCGGCTACCTGCTGTCCCGGCCCGCCTTCCGCGACTTCCGCAAGAAGGTGGACTACACCGAGTACGGCGGCGCCCCGTTGCTGGGCGTTCGGGGTGTCTCGATCATCTGCCACGGCCGCTCCAACGGGATGGCTATCAAGAACGCCATCCGGCTGGCCACCGAGTTCGCCGAGGCCGGGCTTGGCGAGCGCATTGAAAGCGGACTGGCCCAGTGGGCGGCCGCGACGGAGACCGCCAAAGCGGTCTGACGTGAAGCGGCGTCCCGTCCTCCTGCTGTGCCTAGCGGCCCTGGCGTGCCCGGGTGCGGCGCAGAAGCTCAACCCTGTCCTGTGGCGCTTGAGCCTCGAACCAGACCGCGCGGCGCCGGGCGCACGGGTTCTGGGCCGCCTGAGGGCCACCCTCGAACCCGGCTGGCACCTGTACTCGCTTTCCACTCCCAAGGGCGGTCCCCTTCCGACGACCATTTCTCTGGCGCCAAATCCGGCGGTTGCGGATGTAAAGGTCTATCAGCCGCCGCCTGCTCGTCACTTCGACCCAAACTTTAACTTAGAGACGGAAGCCTATGAAAAACAGGCAGATTTCATACTAGAGGCCACTCTCGCCCAAGACGCTGCGGCGGGGTCAATCGAGCTGGTGGCCCAGATCCGCTTCCAGTGCTGCGACGCCAGGATGTGCCTGCCGCCGCGCCGCGTCACCGCCGCGGCGCAGTTGGTGATCGACCCGGCCGCACCGCCCTTCGAAGTGACCATCCCGGCCGGCTACACCCAGTTCCGTGCGGGCCCCTCGGCAGTCCCGGCGCCTGCGGCTCCGGCGCGGGCGGCGCCGTCGCAAGGAATCATCGTGTTCCTGCTGGTGGCTTTCGGCTTCGGGCTGGCGGCGGTCTTCACGCCCTGCGTGTTCCCTATGATCCCCATCACGATGTCCTACTTCCTGAACCGGCCCGCGGGCGCGCGGCGGCAGGGGCTGGTCGAGGCCCTGGTCTTCTGCCTGGGTATCATCGGGCTGTTCACCGTCCTGGGCCTGGGGGCGACGGCGCTGCTGGGGCCGTTCGGGGTGGTGCAGTTGGGCTCGAACGTCTGGGTCAACGCCTTCATCGCGCTGGTGTTCCTGCTGTTCGGCCTGAGCCTGCTGGGCGCCTTCGAGATCACGCTGCCCTCGGGGCTGGTCACCCGCCTGGACCGGGCCTCCCGCGGTGGCGGCCTGCTCGGCGCGCTGCTGATGGGCCTGACATTCACCCTGGCGGCCTTCGCTTGCGTGGGGCCATTCATGGGGACGCTGCTGGCCGCCTCGCTTGCCAGCGGCGGGGCGCGACCGCTCGCCGGCATGCTGGCCTTCGCCTCCGGTTTGGCGCTGCCGTTCTTCTTTCTGGCGCTGTTCCCCTCCTACTTGAAACGGCTCCCCCGGAGCGGCGGTTGGATGGAGCAGGTCAAGGTGGGCATGGGCCTGTTGATTCTGGCGGTGATGGTGAAGTACCTAAGCGCCATCGACCAGGTGATGCAGTGGGGGGTGCTCACGCGGGAGCGTTTCCTGGCCGCCTGGATCGTGCTGTTCGGCATGGCCGGCGCGTACCTGCTGGGGTGGCTGCGGCTGCGGGGTTGGAAAGCCGATGAAGTGGTGGGAACCGGCCGGCTGGTGATCGGCGCGCTGCTCCTGATCTTCTCGCTGAGCCTGCTGGCCGGCATGTTCGGAGGGCGGCTGGGCGAACTGGAGGCCTACGTTCCGGCGGCGCGTGGCGCGAGCGAGCTCGACTGGACGAAGAACCAGTACCGCGAGGCGCTCACCAGGGCCAGGCAGGAGAACCGCCGTGTGCTGGTGGCCTTTACCGGGTACGCCTGCACCAACTGCCACTGGATGAAGGCCAACATGTTCACCCGCCCGGAGGTGGTCGCGGCCTTGAAGGAGTTCGTGCTGGTCGAGTTGTATACCGACGGGACGGACGCGGCCTCGGCGGCCAACCAGCGGCTTCAGGAGGGAAAGTTCTTTACTATTGCCATCCCCTACTACGCGATTGTGGACCCCGACGAACGTGTGCTCGGCGCTTTCGCGGGCCTGACGCGCGACACCGCGGAGTTCCTGGCGTTCCTGCGGTCGGGCGGCGCGGCGCAGGCTGGGGCCGGTTCATAGGAACTCACTACACCCGGCGGTGCCAGGTGGCCAGGAAAACCTCCTCGGCCAGGGCCTGGTACTCCTTGTCCACCTCGGCTGACCAGGCGGTCAGGCGGCGCTGCTTGAGCCGCTCGAGCAGTTCCAGGTTCTGTTCGGCCTTCCGCACGCACTCGCGCTGGCTGGTGATGCGCGCCGCGCACTGGGCCTGCTGCTCGGCCAGGCGAGACCGTTCGGCGGCCACCCACTGCCGATGCGCCTCCAAAGCGGCCAGTTGCTGGGCCTCGATTATGGCCAGGCTGAGCACGCTGCGTTCGGCCTCGTGCTGGGCCTCGGCCAGGGCCGCCTGCCTGGCTTCGAGGGCCCGCAGTTCCGCGAACAGCTCCTGGAGCTTCTCCTCCTCGAGTTCCAGTTGGAGGAGGCGCCACTTGAGCACGCTCTCCAGGCGGAAGCGAAAGCGTCGCACGGCCTAGGCCGATCCCAGTAGTGCCGCCAGAGCCTCCAGGCGGGTCACGGTTTCCGGGAGGGGCGACTTGCCAGCGGTGTCCTGGCGCAGGAACTCGAGCAGTTGGGGGCGGGCGCGGATGGCGGCATCCAGGCTGGGATTGGAGCCGGAGACGTAGGCGCCCAGTTGGATGAGGTCCTCCGACTGGTGGTAGGTGGCGAGAGCCTCGCGGAACCGGCGCGCTGCTTCCCACTGCTGCTTCTGGGTCACCTGGGGGCCCAGGCGGCTGACGGAGTTGAGCACGTCGATGGCCGGGTAGTGCCCCATGGCCGCCAGGTGGCGCGACAGCACGATGTGTCCGTCCAGTGTGGCGCGCACGGCATCGGCGATGGGCTCGTTCATGTCGTCGCCCTCGACCAGCACGGTGAAGAAACCGGTGATGGACCCGCTGCGGAAGTTGCCGGCGCGCTCGAAGACGCGTGGCAACAGGTTGAACACCGAGGGCGTGTAGCCCTTCTGGCTGGGGGGCTCGCCGGTGGCCAGCCCGATCTCGCGCTGGGCCATGGCCAGGCGGGTGACCGAGTCCATCACCAGCAGCACGTCGGCGCCGCGGTCGCGGAAGTAGTCGGCGATGGCCAGGGCCACCCAGCAGGCGCGGACGCGCAGCGGGGCGGGGCGGTCCGAGGTGGACACCACCACCACGGAGCGCTTCATGCCCTCCGGTCCCAGCTCGTGGTCCAGAAAGGCGCGCACCTCGCGGTTGCGCTCGCCGATCAGCGCGACGACGCTCAGGTCCGCGAAGTTGTGGCGGGACATGGCGCCCAGCAGCGTACTCTTGCCCACGCCGCTGCCGCCGAAAATCCCCACCCGCTGCCCCTTGCCGCAGGGCAGCAGGCTGTCGATGGCGCGGATGCCGGTGACCAGGGGCTCCACGATATGCTCGCGCTCGAGCGGCCCCGGCGGAGGCCGGTACAGCTCGTAGCTGGTTTCCGCCTCTATGGGAGGGCCCTGGTCCATGGGTTTGCCGAAGCCGTCCAGAACCCGCCCCAGTAGTTGAGGCCCCACTTCCACCCGCGCATCTTCCTTGCGCGCGACGACCAGGTCCCCGAGCTGCAACCCGCTGGTTTCCTCGAAGGGCATCGACAGCACGTGGCCGTTGCGGAATCCCGCCACTTGGGTGCGGATGCGGCGGCCGTCCGCGCAATGGATCTCGCAGAAGTCGCCCATGGCGGCGGCCGGGCCCTCGGACTCGATCAGCAGGCCCACCAGCTCGACCACGGTTCCCGTCCAGCGGCAGGGCTCCGCGCGCTCGACGGTTTCCAGGCAGCCCGCCAGATCGAAGCGCTCCGTCATGCTAGCGCCTCGCCTGGATGCGATCCGACAAGCCCCGCTGGATCTCCTGAAGCTGCGTTTCCAGCGAGGCGTCCAGGCTGCCGCGGGTGGTGTCGAACAGGACGGCCCCCGGCTCGAGGCCGGCCTCTGCCAGCACCTGGATCTTCTCGGACCGCCCGAGTTGCTCGAGGCGCTTGGCGACCATGGCCGCGCAAGTGGGATGGACCCGCAAGCGGTGCACTTCCCGCGCTTCCAGTCTCTTGAGCGCGGCTTCCACCACTCCCAGCAGCGCCTCCGGGTCGATGCTCAGCTCGCGGTGCAGGACGCGCCGGGCAATGGCCACGGCCAGCTTGACCAGGTCCTCCTCGGCTTCGCGGCGGACGCGCCGGCGCTGCTCGATGAGTTCCTCGACCGCGCGGCCCAGGCGCTCCAGCACGGGCTCCAGCCGCGTCGCGGCCTCCTCGGCGCCGACGGTGCGTCCCTGGCGCTGCCCGGACTCGAAGGCTTGCTGCTCCCGTTGCCGGGCCTCCTGCTCGAGTTCCGCCAGGCGCGCCTGGAACTGCTCGAGCGCGACCTCCGGGTACGCGGCAGGGTCCCGGGAACCCGGCGGCCTCCGCTCCTCCGGCCGTGCCGTGGGCCAGACGATGGGCTGCGCCGGCGCGGCCTCGGCCCCGGAGAGGACCTTAGACGACATACTGTTCTCCCACCGTACCCCGCAGGCTCAGCACGCCCTCGCTCTCCAGTTGCCGGACCACCGCGATGATTTGCTGTTGCGCGGCCTCCACCTCCTTGACCTTCACCGGGCCCAAGGCGTCCATGTCCTCTTGCAGCATCTCCGACCCGCGCTGCGACATGCATTGCAGGAAGTGGCGCCTCAGCTCGTCGCTGGTGCCCTTCAGCGCCACGGTCAGCAGCTTGCGGTCGATCCGGGAGAGCACCTCCTTGAGCCCGGTGGGATCGACCAGCAGCAGGTCTTCGAAGACGAACATCATGTGCCGCACGGTCTCGGCCAAGTCGGCCGCCTGCTGCTCGATCTTGTCCAGGATCTCCTTGCTGGTGCCCAAATCCATGCGGTTGAACATTTCCGCCACCGCGCGTACGCCGCCATAGGACTCGCTGCTGAACTCTCCCAGGGCCTTCAGCTTGTGTCCGATGATGCCGGCGATCTTGCTGATGACATCCGGCGCGATGCGGTCCAGGTTGGCCATGCGCAGGGCCACGTCCGCGCGGATCTCGGGCGGCAGTGACGTCAGCAGCGCGGCCGCCTGGGAGGGATTCAGATGGGACAGGATGAGAGCCACCATCTGCGGGTGTTCGTTATGGATGAACTTGGCCAACTGCTGGGGATCGGCTTTCTGCAACTCGTCGAAGCTGGCCAGCTCGCTGCCCAGGGTCTTCATTAGCCGGTCCAGCAGCTTCTTGGCGGACTCCGGTCCGAAGGCCGTCATCAGCAGCTTCCGCGCGTAATCGACGCCGCCCTTGAGCACGTACTCGCGGGCCATGCTCATCTCGTAGAACTCTTGCAGCACGGTCTCGGCCTGCTCGGAGGTGATGGCCGAGATGCGCGCCACCTCGCGGCTGACAAGTTGGATTTCCTCGTCGTCCAGTTGCTTGACGATCTCGGCGCTGGCCTGGTCGCCGAGGATGATCAACAGCGTGGCGGCTTTCTGCAACCCAGGCGTGGGCTCGCTGGCGACGTTGAGGATCATCGGATGGAGCCTGCCGGAATGCGGGCAAGCGTCCTGCCACAGGAGCTCGGACGTAATCCGCTGATAACAGGGGGTCTAACTGACGTGAGGCCCAGCGCCGCCCGGGCCGCTCCGCCAAGAACCTGCCCGCCGCCAGGAAACTGGCAAGAATGGTTGCTCCCCGCCCGCCTTCACCGGGCGCGCCTGCCGCCCGGGGGCTTCTCCAGCAGCTCCACCAGGGTGACCCAGAAGACGCCCGCTTCCGAGTGGAAGGCCAGCCGGTCCACCGCGTTGCCCCCACACAGCCACAGCGAGTAGTCGCTGCCTTCCACCAGGGAGGGCATCGACAAGTGCACCCCGCGGGGCAGCACCGGCTTCAGATTGCCGGCGATCATGTTGGCCAGTTCCCCCATGGCGTCCCGGACGTCTTCGTTCACCCGGCTGGCAGGCTCGTCCCCCATCAACCGGGCGGTGAACTGGAAAGCTTGCGGCGGTGTGCACTCGATCAGCACCGCGCCCGTCCAGGTGCCCGCGTAGTGGACCGCCACACTGAGCAAGTCCTCCTGCGTAGGCCACGGGGCCTCGGTCGGGGTGATCTCCAGGCCTAGCATGGTCTGGAAAATGTCCCGCACAATGCACTCCACGTCCTGGCGGTGCGCGTCGGCTTGAAGAACCATGTGAGACTGCATAGGGCTCCTGTTAGTTGACTTGGTAGGCGACCGTCTGTCCCACGGCCTTTCGTTGGAACCGCTCCTCCAGGTTGAAGACCGTCTCGGCCACGCCCAGAAACAGGTAGCCGCCGCTGAACAGCGTCTCGTAGAGGTTGGACAAGATCTTCTTCTTGGTCGCCAGGTCGAAGTAGATCAGAACGTTCCGGCAGAAGATGACGTCGAAGGGGCCGAACGTGCGCATGCTCTGGCGCAGGTCGAACGGCTCGAAGCGCACCATCTGGCGGATTTCGTCGTTGAGCTGCCACTCCAGGCCCTGCCGTGTGAAGTACCTCACCAGGCTGGTGGCAGGCAGTCCCCGGTTGACCTCGATCTGCATGTACCTGCCGGTGCGGGCGCGCTGCAAGACCGACTCGGCCAGGTCGGTGCCCAGGATGCGGAGATCCCAGCCGGCCAGACCCATCTCCCGCAGCATCATAGCCAGGCTGTAAGCTTCCTGGCCGCTGGAGGCCGCGGCGGACCAGAAGCTCAGCCTGCGTACCGGCCGGCGATGCTCGAGCAGTGTGGGCAGGATGACTGTCCGCAGCGCCTCGTATTGCGCCAGATCGCGGAAGAAGTGGGTCTCATTGGTGGTCATTGCCTCCACGACTTCCCGCTTCAGCGACTCGCCTCCGGTGGCCCGGAGCAGCGCGCACAGGTCGTTGATAGAGGTCAGTCCCGCTTTGCGTGCGACGGGCGTCAAGCGGGCTTCCACCAGGTAGTGCTTGTCGCTCTCAAGGATGATTCCGGATTCGCGGTGGATGTACTCCTGCAACAGCGCATAGCTCTCCGCGGTGACCGGAGAAGCTGCCGCGCCCGCTGGCGAACCCTCCTGGAGTCGAGTGCTCATGAGCCGCCGGTCTCAAATCTTGGCTAGTATTTCTCCCATCACGTCCTCCAGACCCACCACCGCATCCGCCAATCCCGCCTTGACCACCGCGCCAGGCATCCCCCACACCACGCTGGAAGCCTCATCCTGGGCGATGACGTATGCCCCGCCGGCCTTCAGCGTTCCCGTCCCGAGCAGTCCATCCTGACCCATGCCGGTCAAGATCACGGCGATCGCAGAGCCCCCGTAGGTCTCCTGCACCGAGCGAAAAAGGACGTCCACCGAGGGCCGGCAGGAGTTCTCCGGGGGATCCTGGTTCACGGCCACTATGACCCTTGGCCCGTTCTTCGCGAGGCACATGTGATAGTCGCCGGGAGCAATGAGGATCTTGCCGGGCTCGACCGCGCTTCCCTGGGCGGCCTCTTCGACGCGCAGCTCGGTGAGCTTCTCCAGCCTTTCCGCCAGAAAACGGGTGAACAGCGGGGGCATGTGCTGGACGATGAGCACGGGAAGGGGAAAGCCCGGGGGAAACTGCGGGATCAAGGCCGACAAGGCGGTGGGGCCCCCGGTGGACACGCCCACGGCGACGACCCGGGGCTGCCGCAAAGCGCCGAAGCAGGGCGCCGTCGGCTGAATCCTGGGCCCGGCGGCGACCGGAGGAGCCGCCGCTGGCGGGCCGGGCACCTGGTTTGGAAACCGGAAGAACTGCTTGATCTTCGGGATCAGTTCGCTGCGCAGGGCGGCCATGGAGCGGTCCAGCGAGCCGACATTGGCGGCCTTGGTGACGTAATCGTTGGCGCCCAGAGCCAAGGCGTCCAAGGTGGCAGTGGCGCCCCGCGCAGTGACGGCGCTGAGCATGATCACGCACAGGTCCGGATGGTCCTTCCGGATCCGCCGTAGGGTTTCCAGTCCGTCCAGCTCTGGCATCTCCACGTCCAGCGTGATCGCGTCGGGATTCACTTGAGGGATCTTGGCCAGTGCGATGGCGCCGTTGGCGGCGGCGCCGACGACCTCGAAGGTGGGATCCTCCTCCAAGGCGCGCGCTACCAGACGGCGGATGACTACCGAGTCATCCACTACCAGCACCCGGATCCGGCCGCCGGGCCGGATGATCTTTCTGGTCGGCTTGATCACACCCCAATCGCCTCAGGGGATTACCCCAAGCAATCGCAGTTTGTCGGCGATGATGTCCTCGGTGAACGGCTTCATCACATACTCGTTGGCTCCCGCTTCCAGCGCCGTGACTATCTGCTCGATCTCCGTCTCCGTGGTGACCATCATCAAGGTGACTCGGGAGAAGCCCGGCTGCGCGCGCAGGTACTTGACCAACTCCAGTCCGTTCATCTCGGGCATGTTCCAGTCCACCAGCATCAGGGACACCTCTGGATCCTGCTCCAGCTCTGCCACGGCTTCTTTGCCGTGCCGGGCCTCGAGCACTTCGTAGCCCAGCTTCTCCAGCGTCCTCCGGAGAATCAGGCGGATGGCCCGGGAGTCGTCGATCACCATGGCCTTGGGCATGCGCTTCTCCGTTTCTCCTCCTCTCTCCTGCGGGCGGCAGGCCCGCCGCTCGCGGCCCGGGAACCGGGACAGGCTACCAGGGGCGGGCTTCAGGCTCTGAGCTGACGCTAGAGTCTGAACTTGGCCACCAGGATCTGCATTTGGGCGGCCATCTCGCTGAGCGACCTGGCGGCTTTCTGCGTGTCGGCCGCGCCCCGGGTGGTGCTCTGCGCGGCGGCGGCCACGCCGGAGATGTTCTTGGCGATCTCGTTCACTCCCTTGGCGGCTTCGCCCAGGTTGCGCCCGATCTCGTTGGTAGTCGCCGTTTGCTCCTCCACCGCCGAGGCGATGGTGTTGGAGATGTCGTTGACCTGGTTGATGATGGTGCCGATTTCGCCGATGGCCTGCACGGCGCCCTTGGTGTCGCCCTGGATGGCCTCGATCTTCTGCCCGATGTCCTCGGTGGCCTTGGCGGTCTCCTTGGCCAGTTCCTTAACCTCGTTGGCCACCACGGCAAAGCCCTTGCCAGCTTCTCCGGCGCGCGCCGCCTCGATGGTAGCGTTGAGCGCCAGCAGGTTGGTCTGCTGGGCGATCGAGGTGATCACCTTGATGACCTTGCCGATCTCCAGACTGGATTCCCCGAGCTTGGCGATAGTGTGGTTGGTGGAATCCGCCACGCTGACGGCGTTCTTGGCCACGCGCGCCGATTCGTTGGCGCTCTTGGCGATCTCCCGGATGGAGGCCTGCATCTCCTCGGCGCCGGTGGCCACTACGCCCACGTTCTTCGAGACTTGCTCGCTGGCCGCGGACACCACATTGGCCTGCGTAGCCGTCTCCTCGGCGTTGCCCGCCATCTGGTGGCTCACGGCGCTCAGTTCCTCCGCAGAGGAGGCCAGCGCCGAGGTGGTTTGCGCCATCTGCCGCACGGTGTTGCGCAGGACCTCGACAATTCCCTCCAGCCCCACGCCCAGCTCACGGTAGGCGCCTTGGAACTGATCCAGCTTGGCATGCTCTTGAAGATTGCCCGCCAAGGCTTCATCGGCCAAGCGTTTGGCTTCGCCCAGCAATCCCCGCAACGCCTCGATGGTGGCGTTCAGGTTGTTCTTGATCTGGTTGAAGTCGCCGCGCCAGTCCTCGGTGATCTTGGGCGGAATGTCGCCCTTGGAGATGCGGTCCATGTACTCGGCGGACACATTGAGCGGCTTGATGACGTTGTCCAGGGTCTGGTTGAAGCCGCCCAGCACCTTCTGGAAGTCGCCCTGATGCTTGGTGGCGTCGCTGCGCACGGCCAGCTTGCCTTCCAGGATGGCCTGGGTGAGGGTCACGCCGTCGGAGACCAGGCGGCTGATGGCGTCGATGCAGACGTTGAGGTTGTTCTTGATCTCATTGAAGTCGCCGCGCCACTCCTCGGTGATCTTGGGCGGAATGTCGCCCTTGGAGATGCGGTCCACGTAGTCGGCCGCCACGTTCAAGGGTGCAATCACGGTATCCAGGAGCCTGTTGATGCCCTCCACCAGCATGTGGTAGTTGCCCTCAAACTGTTCCTCCTTGCCGCGCTCCTTGAGCCTCCCCTCGCGCGCCGCCTCCGCCAATCGCAGGATCTCGTTGGAGACCCGGATCTCCTCGGAGGCGTCGTAGATGACCTCCACGCAGCCCACGACCCGGCGGTCGGCGCCGAAGCGGGGCGCCGAGATCACCCGCACCGGCAACTCCTTGCCCTGCACAATGGGGCGGGCCTCCCCCGCGCAGATCTTGCCGGTGTTGACCGCCCGCGCCGCCGCGCAGGTCCCGGCGCGGCATCCGGGGTTGTCGAAGAGGTCCCAGAACTTGGCGCCGATGCACCGCTCCTGGGTCCACCCGGCGGCCTGAGCGGCCACTTGGTTGAGGTAGAGAATCGTGTGGTCCCGGTCCATGGCCACCACCGGGACGGGCAGCGTATCCAGGAAGCCTGCTCTGTCCTCGATGGAGAGGCCCTGCTCCAGATCCACCGCCTCTTCCGGTTCCATGACCGCCACCCCGCCCCCCGATTTGTGGGCAGAGGTGGACCTCCGGGTGCCGCTTTCTTTGCGTGTCATTCCATTTCTCCTCTCCCTCACAGAAACCTCCTCTTTGCCGAACCCGTCACCCTGCTCTGCGCCCGTGTGGGTCTGGCTGCGCCTCCTCCGAAGAGCAGTGCATTCCTGGCGGGCCTCCGTGTCAGCCGGCTGTGGCCACTTCCACCGTCTTTTCGGTGTCCAGGACCAGCAGCAGGCGGTCCTTCAGCTTGTAGACGCCGCGGATCAACTCCCGCGCCGCGCCCTCGAGATTGTCGGGCGGCTTTTCGAAACTCTCCTCCTCGACCTCCAGCACGTCCCCGATCTCGTCCACCAGCAGGCTGACCGCCCCGTCGGCCGAGCGCACCACCATGCTCATCGGCATGGATCCCTCCGGCCGGGGACGCAGCTTGAGCCGGCGCCGCATATCGACGGCCGTGACAATCTGCCCGCGCAGGTTGATCAGACCCTCGATCACCTCCGGCGCCAGCGGCACGCGGGTCATCTCCTGGTAGCGCAGGACCTCCTGCACCTGGAGCACCTCGACGCCAAAGAAAAAACCGTTCACGAAGAACGTGGCGTACTGCCGGGCGCCGCCGGCAGTCTGGGCATTGCTGTCAAGCCTTTCTCCACCCATGGGATCAGCTCCTGGCCGCTACCGTTTCCGGCATCTGGCCGGCCGCGCCGACCGCCACGGCCAGTTTCTCCACCGAGCGCAGCATGGCGTCGCGGTCGGATTTCATCTGGTAGTCCTGGAAGTTGTCCTCGCCGGCGGGCCGCACCAGGGTCTCTTCCACCACGCTGGCCAGACCCAGCACCGGAATCCCGGTCAGGTTGGGGTGACGGCGCATGCGCTTGAGCAACTCGGCGCCGCCGTGCGACGGCAAGTCCAGCGCCGCCAGTACCACGTCCACCTTGTGCTGTTCCAGTCGGGCCAGCGCTTCCTCGTCCGTGGAGGCCTCCAGCACCCGGTAGCCCGCCATCTCCAGGTGGTGGCGCAGCAGGCCGCGGGTGAAGGCCGAGCCTTCGGCCACCAGAACCGAAGCCCCGCCGGTCTTGGTCCGGGTGTGCCTCCCGAACCAGTCTTCCGTGCCTCTGGCGATCACCGCTTGCAGGTCCAGCAGATCGGTCACCTTCTGTCCGATGACCGCCGAACCCAGCAACCCCGGGCGCATAGTGGCCTGCTTGATGGCGAGGGTCTCTTCGACGATATCCAGGATCTGGTCCACCAGGATGCCGATGCCCCGCTCGCCGTCGTTGAAGACGATCACCTGCACGGGATCCTGGCGGCTGGCGGTGTCCTCCGAGCCGGGCTCCAGCGCCGGTCCGAGCAGCACCAAGGGCAGGATGCGGTTGCGGTACTGCACTACGAGCCGGCCGCTGGCGCGCTCGACCTTGGCTTGCGGGAATTCTTCCAGCCGTGCCACCAGCGACAGCGGCACGGCCAGGCGGTGGAAGGAGCCGGCCCGGAACAGCAGAAAGGTCTGGCGATCCGCACCGGCCAGGTGCTCTTTGCGTTCCGCCTCCGAGCGGGCCTGCTCGCGGGACTCGGCCAGCACCCCGGCCAGTTGCCCCAGCCCGAGCACGTCCAAGATCAGCGCCACCTTGCCGTCGCCCATGATGGTGGCCCCCGCGTAGCAGCTCAAGCCCTTCAGTTGCTTGCCCAGCGGTTTGACCACGATTTCCTGGGTGTCGCTGATGCCGTCCACCACCAGGCCGAACTGGCGGTCCTCGGCCTGGAGCACCACGATGTTGATGACCTCGGCCTCTTCGCCGCTGCCGCCCAACTGGAGCACCTCATTCAGGTAGGCGATGGGCAGCAGCGTCCCGCGCCGGCGATAGACCGGCGTGCTGTGAATACGCTCGATTTGCTTCTTGCCGGTCTCGCCTTCCAGCCGGATCAACTCCAAGAGGCTGACCTGGGGAATAACGAAGCGCTCGCCGCCGGTGGTGACCACCAGTCCCGGAATGATGGCCAGGGTCAGGGGGATCTTGATCTTGACGGTGGTGCCTTCCCCTGGCCGGCTGGCCAGGTCCACCACCCCGCCGATCTTCTCGATGTTGGTCTTGACCACATCCAGGCCGACCCCCCGTCCCGAGAGGTTGGTGACCTCCTCGGCGGTGGAGAAGCCCGGAAGGAAGAGCAGATTGATGAGCTCGCGCTCGCTCATCCGGTCGGCCTGCTCGGGCCGGAGCAGCCCATTCTGCAGGGCCTTGCTCCTGACCCGCTGGGGATCGATGCCGGCGCCGTCGTCGCTGATCTCGATGTTGACCTGCCCACCCTCGTGGTAGGCGCGCAAGCTCAATCGGCCCTGCGCCGGCTTGCCGTGGCGCATGCGCTCCGGGGGTGTCTCGAGGCCGTGGTCGCAGCAATTGCGCACGATGTGGGTGAGCGGATCCTTGATGGCCTCGATGATGCTCTTGTCCAGCTCCGTGTCGGCCCCGTCCATCTCCAGTTGGATCTGCTTGCCGCAGGTGGAAGCCAGGTCCCGCACCACCCGCGGCAACTTGTTCCACACCACCCGGATGGGCTGCATGCGCGTCTTCATGACGCCCTCTTGCAGTTGCGTGGTGATGAGGTTGAGCCGCTGGGAGGTGGCGTTCAGCGTGGCGTCTTCCTGGCGGGCGGAGTATTGCAGAATCTGATTGCGGGCCAGCACCAGCTCGCCCACCAGGTTCATCAGCTTGTCCAGCAGCCCCACGTCCACCCGGATGGTGGATTCGGCCACCCCAGAAGAGGCCGCCCCTCGCGCGTCGGGCGTCCTGGCCTGCTCCTCGGTGGTTTCGCCGTCCGCCAGCCCGCCCGGGGCCGGCGCTTCCGCCTCGGTCTCCGGCTGAGCGGGGGCCTCGCTCGAGGCGCCCGGATCGCTGCAAGCCCGTTCCAGACGCCGGCGGAGTGCCACGTATTCCTGGTCTCCCTCGCTGCCGGTGGCCTCGATCGTTCTCAGAACCGCTTTGATCGCGTCCACCGTCTCCAGCACCAGCGAAGCCAGCTCCGGCGTCAGCTCCCGCTCGCCGCTGCGCAACTGATCCAGGATGTTCTCGGCCAGGTGAGTGATCCCTTGCAGGTGGGTGAAGCCCAGGAATCCGCACGTGCCCTTGATGGTGTGGACAGTCCGAAAGACACTAGCTAGCAGCTCGGTGTCTCTGGGCCGCTTCTCCAGTTCCACCATTTCCTGGTCCAGGCGGGCCAGGTTCTCGTGACTCTCGATGAGAAACTCCTTGACGATTTCCTGATCCTCCATCCTGCACCGCCTCGGCTATCAACGTCGGCTATTACATCGGCGGGCGGCACGTCCGGCTGTAGCGTGGTTGGATAGCTGAGCCGGGGCGGAAACCAAGCCGTGGGGAGAGGGGTTTCGCCTGAAAACGTGCTGGGGGAGGTACTGGCGTCGCCGCCCCTAGATCTGCACCGCTTGCGGTGGGGGGAACCCGTGGCGAACCGGATGCGGCTCCCGGCCGGGGACCAGGCGCACGCGGACGTCCAGGTCTTCGTCGCCGCAGCCAAAACGCACCACCGTCCAGTCCCCCTCACTCACGCTCCGGGTGGTGAAGTTGCGGCCGTAGATCACCGTGGGAATGCTCAGGCCCATGGGGCCAAGCTGCTCTTCCACGATGTTCTTCACATTGCCTATGATCATGTTGGTGATCTCGGCCATGGCGTCCAGCACCTCTCCATCAACCCCTCCCTTTTCGGCTTCGGGCCCGGTCATCAGCAGGAGCGCTGAGAGCTTGCAGGCCAGCGTGGCGGTACAGCAGATCATGCCTGTCCCCGCCCAGCGGCCCGCTAGGCCGATCAGGCAAACCACACCGTCGCTCAGTTCCGATGTGTTGCGCTCGAGGGTCCACGGGCCAGCTTTCGCCTCCAGCGTGAGCATGGTGGCGAGGACTTCCTCGGTGGCCGTCTGGATCGCGCCGGCAAGGATTTCCGGGCTGATCGCGGGGGATGTGCTGGTTACGCCCTCCATGTCAACGACTCCCTGGTTCGTATTCAGACAAGGTCACAGAGGGTGTGCTGGATTTGGTCCGCGGTGAACGGCTTGCGAACGTACCCAGCAGCGCCCAGTTGCACCGCCTCCAGCACCTTGGACTGATTGCCCTCGGTGGTCACCATAATGACGGGCAGGTGTTTCCATTCCGCGCTGGCCTTGATCTGAGTGAGCAGTTGCAGCCCGTCCATCTTGGGCATGTTGATGTCGGCCAGAACCAGGGTGACCTTCTCCGTCCTCAACTTCTCCAGAGCCTCCAGCCCATCTCCTGCCTCATGTACCTGCCCGAGCGGGATCTCAGCCTGCCGCAGCACCCGTTGCAGGATCTTGCGAATGGCCGCCGAGTCATCCACGATGAGAACGTCCACAGGCATTTGCTCTCCGCACAGGCCAGTACCAGTTACACATCGGTGGAGGCGCAGGGCACTTTAGAGCGGCGGGCGAACTTCGGGGCCCGGCGGCGCTCAGCGCTCCCGGTCGCGGAGCCAGGTGCGCAGGACCTGGGCCGTGCCGGCCGGGTCTTTCTTGACGGTCTCCGCCAGGTGTTTGCTGAGCACCTCGGTCTTCTTGGTGGTGACCTTGGGCAGCCGCAGGGCGCTCATGGCCTCCGCCTCTTGGCGCTGGCGCTGAGCCTCGTGTTCGACCAGCTTCGCCTCGAGGCCCTGCTCCGCCCTCCTGGACAGTTCGCCGGCCTCGAGCGCGGGACGGCCCGCAGCTTCCGCCAAAGCCTGCTGGATGGCGACCGATCCCTTCTTCCCACGCCGACGCCAGACCCAGAAGGCCGCCAGCAGGAGCAGCAAGAGGATTACTCCGGCGGCGCCCAGCACCATGGGGTTCATCTGGCGCAACACGGGCTCGAGCCAGGGAGGCAGAGCCGAGGCGGGCGCTGGTGGGGGCTTAGGGGTAAGCCCCGGAGGCGGCTCCATGCTCAAGGTGGCCTCGAAAGGCAGGGCTTCCACGATAAGCTGATCACCCCGATCCGGGGTAAGCCCGATGGCCGCGGCCACCAGTCCCCGGATGGTTTTGAGCCGCTCGCCAGAGGGCGGCTCCAGAACCCGTTTGACCGCGGCGCCGGAGCCTTCCCAGCGGAGGTTGTGATCCACCAGGACCGCCGCGGAGATGCGCTTGAGGGTGCCCTGCGGCAGACGGATCCGCCGCACGGTGCGGCTGCTTTGATAGGTGATATTCTCGGTGCGCCGGGTGGTGCCGGTGCCGCCCGAACCGGGGCGCGAAACCGGACGCGGCAGATTCGACGCTGTGCCCGGGACCCCCGAGGCCGCGTGCAGCCCGCTCAAGTCTTCGGTCTTCTGCGAGCTGGCCATGACCGAGCGGTTGGGGTCGAAGGTTTCCTCGCTCTGCTCGCCGCCCGTGAAGTCGCACTCCACCGAGACGCCGGCGCGGAACTTCTCGGGCCCCAGCAACGGCTCGAGGGTGGCGCCGATCTTGGCCAGCAGGTCCTTCTCGACCTGCTGGCGGAAGTCCAGCAGGCCTTGAGAGCTCTGCTCACCCTCGAACGGGCTGGGACGGCGCGGCCGGTTCAGCAGGTTGCCATTCATGTCCAGAACCGAGACCGCTTCGGGGCCCAGGCCTTCCACGGCGCTCGCCACCAGATGAGCGATGGCCGTCACATTGGCAGGCGACAACCGGGCGCCCGGCCGCAAGCGTACCATCACGCTGGCTTTGGCCGACTGGCGAGCATCCAGGAACACGGAGTCCTTGGAAAACGTCACGTGCACCCGGGCCTGCTGGACCTCGACCAGCGACATGACCGAGCGCTCCAGCTCCCCTTCCAAGGCCCGGCGGAAGTTGATGTGTTCGGCGAAATCCGTGATGCCGAAGTTGCTCTTGTCGAACAGCTCTAACCCCACACGCCCGCTCTTGGGCAGTCCGGCGGCGGCCATTTGCAGCCGCAACTCGGCCACGCGCTCCGAGGGCACCAGCACGACGGTGCCGTTGTCTGCCAGGCGGTAGTCGGAGCCGCCCTCGCTCAGCTTCTGCACCACGGCCCCCGCGTCTTCCGGACTCAGCCCGGTGTACAGCGGCCGGTAGTCGCGCTCGTGGCGCCAACGGGTGAAGGCCATTAGGGAGCCCACCACCAGCGCCGCGGTCAGGATGATCGAGAGGCGCTGCTTCCAGCTCAGGCTCGCCAGGATTTTCTTCAGTTGATCCATAGCGGCGACCTAGCCGGCATCCGCTTCCGCGGGCCGGCAGCGGCTGCTCACATCTGCATGCGCATGATCTCCTGGTAGGCCTGCACGACCTTGTTCCGCATTTGCAGGAACAACTCGAAGGTCAGCTCTGCGCGTTGGGTGGCCAGAATGGTCTGGTGCAGTTCCCCGCCTTCTCCGGCCAGCAGGTTCTGAGTGCTGCGGTCGGCGGCTTGGCGGAGTTCCTCGACGTTGTGGATGGCATCCTGGAGGGTCTGCTGGAAACCACCGGACTGCCGGGTTTCCCCCGGCAGGTCGATGACTGGGGCGATCGGTCCGGGGCCGAGAGGCGAGATGGGAGAAGACATGGCAGGTGCTCCGGCTAGCGCAGCAGCTCGATCGAGCGGTGGATCATGTCTTTGACGGCCGAGATGGCTGCCACGTTGGCCTGGTAGGCGCGCGCCGCTCCCATCAGGTCCACCATGTCTTCGGCCGGGTTGACGCGGGGGAAGGCCACGTAGCCTTGGGCGTCGGCGTCCGGGTGCCCAGGCTGGTAGCGCTTATCCGGTTCGCGGGGATCCTCGATGATTTCCTCCACCCTCACGCCGGTTCCGGCGGCGCCCACGGCCTCATCAAACACCCCGGAGAAAGCCGAGGGAAAGCTCTGACTGGCGAAGACGGCGTCCTTGCGGCGGTAGGGCCCGCCTTCCGGGGTACGGGTGGTCTCGGCGTTGGCCAGGTTTTCCGCCAGCAAGGACGCGCGCGTGCGCTGCGCGGCCATGCCCGAGGCGCTCACCGACAATACAGAGAATAGGCTCATCCGTTCCTGCCCTCCTGAATCGCGGAGCGGACCATGCGGATCTGCGTGCGCAGCAGGTTCGAGGCCAGGTTGAAGCGCAGCGCGTTCTCGGCCAGCAACCGCGCTTCGCGGTCCAGGTTCACGTTGTTGCCGTCGTTGCGGACCTCGAGCCCCGCCACCTCCACCGCGTGCGGTGGGGCGCCACGGATCTGGCTCTGGAACTCAGCCTGGAAGTCCAGGTCTACGGTTCTGTAGCCGGGCGTGTCGGCGTTGGCGACATTCGAGGCCACCAGCCTCTGCCGCGCACTGAGCACGTCCATGTAGCGTTCCAGGCTGTGGGCGATACGATCCAGCATGGCCACCGCGTGAGGGTGCACGCCGCCTGCCACCATGCCGGGGCCGCATTTGCTGATGTTTCCGCGCGCCGGCCGCGTCAAGATCCTGACCCGCCGCCACAAAGCTGGCGTGCGGGCGGAGGGCTGGAGGGTATGATGGGGCTCGAATGAGAAGCATTTCCGGGGCCTTCCCTCGCCCCGGTTCGTGGTATCATCGGTCCACCGACATCACGATGGGTAGGGAGGTGTCATGAGGGTGAGCACGAGTTTGCTGCTAGTGGCGCTTGGGGCCGCGTTGTCCATGGCCCAGCAACCCAAATCGCAGCCTGCCAAGCCGCCGGCCAAACCGCCCGCCAAGGCGGACGCCGTGGCGGACGGAGTCTTCGTAGGGCGCAGCGGCAAGCCTATGGCCAAGGCGAGGGTGTTCCTCGGCGACGTAGCGGGGGACGAGGACTTCACCTACGCCCGGCTGAAGCTGCCTGACCGGCTGCCCAGCGCCGTGACCGACGACCAGGGCCGCTTCCAATTCAAGGGCTTCCCGCCGGACCGGTACACCATCGTCTACCTGCCGGCGGGCTCGCGTGCGGTGTTGCCGGTCGAGATCAACATCAAGGCCTTGTCGGCGACGGACCAGTCCATGGCGCCCGGGTTGCGCGGTATCGAGCTCGGCAAGCTGGAGCCGTTCGCCGACCGCGCCTGGGGAAAGATGTTCACGCTGCTCAAGGGGCACACCTTGATGACGCAAGGCGAGTCGATGAAGATCTGGAACGCCACGGCGCGCCGCAACCCGGCGGGGCCCTTCCTGGAGATCCGGAAGGGCGTGATCTGGCTCCAGCAGTTGGGCGACAAG
>CAZIRH010000037.1:0-19403 GCA_964541065.1 uncultured Solibacteraceae bacterium | reverse complement strand
AGAAGGTCAGCTCGCTGAAGGAGCGCGGCGGGTGCGGCGCCGCGCCGCAAGGATGAGGCACCCCGCCGCCAGCAGGGCCGCAGTGCCCGGCTCGGGGATGAACACCGCCGTGCCGAACGCGAACTCGTCCAGGTTCAGATTCTGGTATCCAGGGCCTGGATTGTTCAGCGTGAAGGTGAACGAAGAGATGGGCGCCGTGGATGTGACCCCGAGGAAATGCGTGGTCCACTCTGTCAACCCCGTCAGATCAAACGAACCCACGCCCGATGTGAATGAGAAGTTCTCGCCCGTCGGGGCTAGGAAATAGAAGCCCAGCGAAGTGACGCCTGCCGGCATGGCCACATAGAAACACTCGTAGGACGGCGCGTACTGTGTCGAGAGCCACGCGCCGTATCCAATCTCGTAGCCCACGCCGGCGCTGGGGTCGATGATGTAGATAGTGCTCTCCGGCTGAGCTGTGAAGGTGACCCCGGAGTCGGTCACCCCGGTGGCGGGGTCGTACTGCACCCACCACGGAAAGGACACGGCCACGCCGGAGAAGGAGATGTTTGTCAGCCCCGTCGAGGCCGCTTCCCAAGCCGGGCGGTCGGAATAGGTCACCAGGCCGCCCAGAGCCGGCCACGCGGCCAGCAGGGTGGCGAAAAGCACAAACGCAATCGGCTTCGTCCGCATAGAGCTACTCCTACAGTCGGGACCTATCATACCACGTGCCTCAAGCGGTTCAGCCTTCCTTCTGCGCTGCCGTAGCCCATCCGCAGGGTTGCCACCGTGGAGGAGGGAGCCTGCGCGGGCGGGGAGTCTGAGCCGCGGTGCGTCGCTCAACCTATGTGTCTGCATACGCCCCTTCCGCCAGCTCCGTCACCCGCTCCTGAAGCTGCCGCCTCAGCGCGGCGTGGTCATGGGCGCGGAGCCCGTCTGTGGGGATGGAGTCGCCCACACGCAGAGTGACCGGCCCGCCACGCACCAGGAGCGAATCCATGGGCAGGATCTGGCGCGTGCCGATCAGCGCGACCGGCACGGCCCCGTTTGGGCTGATTCGGCCTATCATAGATGGCAGGATGGAAGTCGAGATCACCCTCAAGAACTACCGATGTTTCTCGGACCAGCACCCTGTGCGTCTGACGTGGCGGCCGGGCTTTACGGCTCTCGTGGGGCCGAACAATTCGGGCAAGTCCACATTGCTGAAGTTCTTCTACGAATTCCGTCCGCTGTTCGGCACGCTAGCTCAAGATCTTGGCAAGCGCCTCATGGGAAGCTCTCCATTGACGGTAGCGCCCTCGGTTCCTGATCGCGAGGGGATCTTCTCCAACAGCTCCTCTCGCGACTTGGAGATCGAATTCCGGTTTGTTTTCTCACACCAGCAGCTCCCGGATGCTGGCTACCCGGTCCCACCCCGGCTTCTGGTCCGCGTACCCGGACGCGGAGATCGATGGACGGTCGGACTCCTCGTGGGCGGTGAGCCCCTGAGTGCAGCCCCGAGTGGCCCGGTCCCGGACCTCGTGGAAGCGGACGGGCAAACCTTCCACCTGGGGCCCCTGCGTGGCGTGTTCGAGACGCTCAGCCGTGCCCAGTACACCGGGCCCTTCAGGAACGCCCTCAGTGTTGGCACCGATCGTGATTACTTCGACATCGGTGTGGGGCTGCCCTTCATCAAGCGCTGGCGCGAATGGAAGACCGGAAGCGTAGTGCGCCAGAACGAGGCGGCTCGTCGAGTCGAGGACGACATCTGTCGCATATTCGAGCTGCGGCGGCTCGAAATCAACGCCTCACACGACGAGCAGACGCTCCAACTCAGGATCGACGACAAGACCTACAGGCTCGACGAGGTGGGATCCGGACTGGCGCAGTTCATCATCGTATTGGCAAACGCGGTGGTCAAGCAGCCCGCATACATACTCATCGATGAGCCCGAGCTGAACCTGCACCCTCGGCTTCAGCTCGACTTCCTGACGACGCTGGCCTCGTATGCAACGGAAGGCACCGTGCTCTTCGCCACTCACAGCATCGGCTTGGCCCGCGCTGCCGCAGACCGAATCCTCACGTTCCGAGTGGCCGACGGCGGTGGAATCGAAGTGAGGGACCTCGAGAGCACTCCGAGGCTGTCGGAGTTCCTCGGGGAGTTGGGTTTCTCCGGCTACCGGGAACTAGGTTTCGAGAAGCTCCTTCTGGTGGAGGGCGTGAGCGAGCTCAGAACGGTTCAGCAATTGCTACGGCTTTACGGGAAGGACCACCGGGTCGTGCTGCTCCCTCTGGGTGGCTCTCAGCTCGTCGCGGCAAACCGCGAGCTAGAGCTGGAGGAGATCAAGCGCATCTGTCCTGAGGTGCATGCTCTGATCGACAGCGAACGGCAAAGCTGCGAGGCCCCAATGGCCGATGAGAGAGCCGCTTTCGTTAGCGCTTGCGAGCGCGCGAAGATCAAGTGCCACGTCCTCGAACTGCGCGCCCTGGAGAACTATTTCCCGGACCACGCAGTCAAAAAGGTAAAAGCCGATGAGTACCGGGCTCTCGGGCCTTACGAGGCGCTCAAAGAGATTCCGCTGTCTTGGGGGAGAGCCGAGAACTGGCGCATCGCCCGGGAAATGACGGAGGAGGACCTCCAGGACACCGATCTCGGGCGATTCCTGCGCGACCTTTGATCGGTGCTCAGTCGTCCCCCGTGTTCGCTACCCGAACAGCCGCTCAATATCGCGCGCCCCGTGCAACACGCGGAGCACTTCGATGCCAGCCTTGGCCGGGCGGTAGAAGATCAGGTGCTTCTCAAAGCCCCTGATCAGGCACATGCGGACGCCGGCCAGCAAGGGGTTCCGAAAGCGTCGCGCTACCCCCATGCGAGGGTGGGCGAGAATCAGCGCCAAGGTCTCCTCGGCCGCCTCGTAGAACTTCAGTGCAGCTTCGACGCTGCCCTCGGACGCGATGTGCTCGGCTTGCTCGTCCAGGTCTCGCTCGGCTTCCGGCCGGAGGAAGACGCTCCGCCTCACGTTGCGGTCCTCTTGCCCCGGCGGCTCAGGAGTTGGCGTCGCTTGTTCTCCCAGAAGCGCCGGTCCGCCTCAAGGGGCGGACCCGAAGCCAGACCCTGGAGCAGCGCGCTCTCCAACGCCTCCTCCGCCCTGCGCTTCTGATCCTCCCGGATCAGAGCCCGGACGTACTCGCTAGGCGTACTGTAGCCGCCCTCATGGACCTGGGCCGCCACGTAGTCCTTCAATGGTTTCGGGATCGAGACGTTCAACGAAGTCATTCCCACGACCTCAGTCTACCGGGGCTGGCAGTTGTTGTCAATTGCTGTCACCCCGGTACGCCCCTTCCGCCAGCTCCGTCACCCGCTCCTGAAGCTGCTGGGTCAGCGCGGCGTGGTCATGGGCGCGGAGCCCGTCTGTGGGGATGGGGTCGCCGACACGCAGAGTGACCGGCCCGCCACGCACCAGGAGCGAATCCATGGGCAGGATCTGGCGCGTGCCGATCAGCGCCACCGGCACCGCCGGCACGCCCGCCTTGATGGCGATGTAGGCCGCGCCTTCCTTGAAGTCCCGCATGGCGTCTGGCGAACGGCCGCCCTCCGGAAATATCAGCAGCGAAACCCCGAGCTCCCGAATGAAACGCGCCGACTCCGCCAGCGTCTTGAGCGAAGCCCGGGCGTCTTCGCGGTCCACCGCCACGTGCCCCGCGCGCTTCAGATGGAACCCGATGAACGGCACCTTGAAGAGGCTCTTCTTCGCCAGGAAGCGGAACTGCAAAGGCAGGCAGGCGAACAGAACGGGGATGTCCATGTAGCTGAGGTGGTTGGACACCACCACGTAGCTGGCGTCAGGCGTGATCTTCTCCAGGCCCTCGACGCGCACCTTCACTCCGGGGACCTTGAGCAGCGTCCATCCCCAGGCGCGCGCCACGGCGTGCTGGGTGCGGCCCGTCGAATCGAATAGCGACATGATCAGCGAGATGGTGCCCGCCGCCGCGATGGCCACCGCGATGAGCGGGTCGGTGATCAGCAATGCGCGCAGACGCCAGAGCCACATAGGGCCGGTTGCCTATTTTACTAGCAGCGCCCGCGCCTCGCCTACCAGGAACAACGAGCCGGTGATGAAGACCACGTCCTCGGGCGCCGCCTCCCGCAGCAACTCCAGCGCATCGGCCACCCGCGGGGCAGTCCGCAAGCGCGGGTGAGACACCATTTCCCGAATCAGCTCCGGCCGCACCGCCCGGGCCTGGTTGGGAGCCGTCGCGATCACCTCGCGGGCCAGCGGGAACAGGATGGCCGACATCTCGGCCACGGCCTTGTCGCGCATGGCACCGTAGATCAGCCACACGCGCCGGCCGGCGCAGAACCGCTCGATGTAGGCGGCCAGGGCGCGCGCGCCCGCGGGATTGTGCGCGCCATCGAGAACGATGTCGGGCGTCGTCGAGACGCGCTCCAGCCGGCCGGGCCAGCGCGCCTGGCGGATGCCGTCGCGGATGAACTCGTCGGGCACGCCCAGGCAATCGAGCGCCGTCAAGGCGGTGAGGGCGTTGGCCACCTGGTGTTCGCCGGCCAGGGGGCATTCGATGCGGATCTGCCGCGGACCTGCGGCCAGGAAGCGGCTGCCCTCCGAGTACAAGGCCAGTTCCTCCGCCCGCCAGCGCGAGGTCCACACCGGGTCCGTGCCCGCCGCCGCGGCGCACGCCGCCAGCGTCTCCGCGACTTCCGGACGCTGCCCGGCGAACACCGCCGGCACGCCGGGCTTCAGAATGCCGGCCTTCTCCGCAGCGATGGCTTCGAGACTCTTGCCCAGGTAGGTTTCGTGGTCGAAGTCGATGGGGGTGATCACGCAGAGTTGCGGCGTCACGACGTTCGTAGCGTCCAGCCGCCCGCCCAGGCCCACCTCGAGCACGGCGCTTTTCACCGCCTGCTCCCGGAACAGCACGAAGGCCATGGCGGTGACGGTCTCGAAATACGTAGGATGGTGTTCCAGCCGGCCCTCGCCGAGCAAGCGCTCGGCGGCCTGGTGCACCTGCTCGAAAGCGGAGACGAAAAGCTCGCTCGCCACCGGGCGGCCCCCGATGCGGATCCGCTCGGTAGGCTCGGCCAGATGCGGCGACGTGTAGAGCCCCGTGCGCAAGCCCGCGGCGCGCAACGCGGACTCGATCATGGCGGAGACAGAGCCTTTTCCGTTCGTCCCCGCCACGTGGACGAAGCGTCCTGCGCGGTGCGGCTGGCCCAGGGCCTCCAGCAGCGCCGTCATCCGCTCCAGGCCCAGCCGGGCCGAGCGCACCTCGTTGCCTAGCGCGTAGAGAAACCGCACCGAGTCCGGGTAGTCCATCACCTTGCCCTCCGCGCAAAGAACATTCTAGCCGCCGCCACCAGCAGCGCGCACCCGCCCACCAGCTTGGCCTCGAACAGCCAGACCGATCCGGCCTCCGCGGTCGGGACGAGCGAGAAGGCCAGTGCCGCCGCCGTCACCGTTGCGCCGCACGCGGCGCTGCCGCGCCGCCCGTGTTTGAAGGCGCTCAGGAACAGGTACAGGAAGGGAATGAAGTAGGTGATGACGGTCATGTCCACCAGCAATTGGTAGCCGGTGCGGAGGTTCTCACCCGCCTGCATGAGGAGCAGAAAGACGGTGCAGGCCACGCCCTGCGTGAGGAGGGCCACGAACGGTGTGCCCCACCGCGGATGAAGCCGCGCGAAGGACTCCGGCAGGTAGCGGTCCAGGCCGATAGCGAATGGCACCCGGGCGCTGCCCGCTATCCAGGCGCCCAATTGACCGGTGATCCCCAGCGTGATGAGCAGCGCCAGCACTGGCGCCACCCAGGGCCAGCCCAGCCGCTCGCCCGCCGCTGCGCCCGCCTGCGCCAGCCCGTTCATGATGTTGACCTCACCGGCCGGCAGCAGCGCCAGCATGGCCAGCGTGCCCAGCATGTAGAAGGCAGCGATGGCCACGCCGCTCAGCCACGCCGCACGCGGCACCGTCCGCGCCGGGTCACGGATCTCGCCGCCCATCATCGCGCCCAGCTCCAGCCCGCCGAAGGCGAAGGCGATCTGCGACCAGAAGTTCAGTTTTGTCCACTCCCAGTGCACCCGTGGGTCAATGGGCGTGGCCGGTCCGTGGCGCAGCCACGCCGCCGCGCCCAGCGCCACCAGCAGCCCGCCCGCCGCGTAAGTGGCCAGCCCGCCCAGGTTCTCGGTCCACTTGCCCACGCGGACGCCCACCAGGTTCGTCAGCAGCGCGGCCCACAGCACCGCCAGAGACACCGCCACGACGAACAGCCGGTCATCGGCCAGATGCACGTAGCCCGGGCCCAGCGTGTACACCGCCATCGAGATGCCCGCCAGCAGGAGGTTGGGGAAGTAGAAAAGGTTGCTCAGCCAGTAGCACCAGCCGCACAGGAAGCCGTGCCAGTCGCCGAAGCTGCGCCGGGTCCACACATACAGGCCGCCCTCTTCGGGGTGCCGCGCCGTCAGGCGCGACACGGCCAGCGCCGAAGGCACGAAGAAGAACGCCGCCGCCAGCGCCCACAGCGTGAGCGAGCCCGGCCCGGCGTGCGCGGCCGCCGCCAGCCAGCGGATGCCGACGACGGCGGCGATGTTGAACAACACCAGGTCGCGCAGGCCCAGCTCGCGCCGCAGCGCCGGCCGAGTCTCAGGCACGCCTGCAACCCCCCATCTGGCTCCCGGTCGGTCAGCGGCGATTATATCCCACCAGTTCCTTCCGCGGCAGGCGCCTCGCGTGGCCACATCACTTTCATGTCGCGTATACTAGAACCGGTCGGGAGTACATGACATGCGAACGAACACGGCCTCGCTGGCGGTCTTTCTGATCAGTCTGCTTCTCGCTTCCGTTGCGCCGCTCGCGGCGCAGGGCACCACGGCTACCATTTCCGGCACCGTTCACGACCCCACCGGGGCGATCGTGCCCGGGGTCCAGGTGAAGGCCACGCACCTCGAGACAAATGTGTCGCGCATCGCCACCACGAACCAGGAAGGACGCTATGCGCTGCCCTTTCTGCCGGTGGGGACGTACCGGCTGGAAGCGAGCGCGCCGGGGTTCAAGACGTTCGAGCAGACCGGGATCGTGCTCGACGTGAACCGCAACGCGGTGGTGGACCCGGTGCTGCAAGTCGGGGCGCTGACCGAGACCGTAGCGGTGACGGCGGATGCGCCGCTGGTCGAGACGACCACCCCGGCGCTGGGGCAACTGGTCAACAACGATGACATCAACGCGCTGCCGCTGGTGAACCGCGACGTGTACACGCTGCTGACGCTGACGGCGGGCGTGGATTTGACGGAGCAGGCCACGGACAGCTTCGGGGCGCCCATGCAGGTGACGCTGGTGAACGGCTCGTCGAACGCGGGCGCCGGGTCGGTGAACTACAGCCTGGACGGCGGGACCAACGCCAGCGGGCTGCGGAACACGGGCAACGTGGTGCCGAACCCGGACGCGGTGCGCGAGTTCAAAGTGATCACGAACAGCTACGCGGCCGAGTACGGCCGCTTCGCCGGCGGGGTGGTGGACGTGATCACGAAGTCGGGGACGAACAGCTACCGCGGCTCGCTGTTCGAATTCCTGCGCAACAACAAGCTGAACGCGAACCGGTGGCTGCCGGGGCAGAGCGTGCTGCAAAAGGACCCGCTCCACCGCAACCAGTTCGGGGGCACCATCGGCGGGCCGATCCGCAAGGGCCGCACGTTCTTCTTCTTCAGCTACTCCGGGCTGCGGCAGCGGACGATGAATTTCGCCAATACGGCCACGCCGCCGACGGCGCTGGAGCGGACGGGCGATCTGTCGCAATCGAGCGGGACGCCGCGCGACCCGCTGACCGGGCAGCCGTTCCCCAACAAGATCATCCCGGCGGACCGTCTCGACCCGGTGGTGAAGCGGATCATGGAGACCTACCTGCCGCTGCCGAATCTCCCGCGGAACCTCTACGAGGTGCAGGACCCGCGCCCGCTGAACACCGACGAGGCGCAGTTCAAGATCGACCACACCCTGAGCGCGTCCCACCAGCTTGCGGGCAGCTACTTCTACACCACGGGCCAGGACGAGGTGGGGCTGCTGGGGAACATGCCATGGGTACGGCGGCGGTTCAGTTGGACGCAGAGGAACTTCAACTTCACCGACACCTGGGTGTTGTCGGGGACCAAGGTGAACCAGTTCCGCATGACGTACATCCGCAACTTCGGCGGCCGGACGAACCTGCCGGCGGTTTCGCTCGGCGATCTGGGGTCGAAGTACACCATCCAGGGAGCGCCGTCGCTGCCGCAGATCCAGGTTTCGGGGCGGTTCAACCTGAACAGCGCCATCCCGGGGCCGGTGGCGGGCAGCAACCTGTACCAGGTGCGCGACTCGCTGAGCATCACCAGCGGGCGGCATGCGCTCAAGCTCGGAGGCGAGGCCCAGCTCGAGAAGATCATCCACGACACGCTGCTGAACAACTACGGCGTGTTCAATTTCACCAGCAACAACCCGCGCGGGAGCCAGAACGCCACGGCGGACTTCCTGCTGGGTCTGCCCAACACCATGACCCAGGACGCGCCCACCACCAAGATCGACAACGGCTGGTACTTCGGGATGTTTCTCCAGGACGACTACCGCATCCACCCCCGGCTGACGCTCAACCTGGGGGTGCGCTACGATCTGCAACTGCCGTACAAGGATCCGTTCGACCGCAAGCTGACGTGGGCGCCGGGGGTGCAGTCGCGGGTGGTGCCGACGGCGCCCGTGGGGCTGCTGTTTCCGGGCGATGCGGGTGTGCTGCGCGGCATCATCCCGGCGGACAAGAACAACATCTCGCCGCGGGTGGGGCTGGCATGGGACCCGTTCGGGGATCGGAAGACGGCGATCCGGGCGGGCTTCGGAGTGTTCTACGGAAGCATGTCGGGCAACGAGGCGAACACGCCGGCCGACGGGCAGCCGTTCACCACGCGCCAGCAGTTCAACAACGTGAAGTCGATTTCGGACCCGTACGGCAACGAGCCGGGCGGGCTGTCGCCGTACCCGTACAGCTACACGCCGGCCAAGCCGCGGTTTCTGGCTCCCTCCAGCATCAAGGGGATCAGCCAGGACCTGCGGCTGCCCTACTCCTACCAGATGAACTTCTCGGTGCAGCGGCAGTTGACGGCGGACCTGAGCGTGACGGCGGCGTACGTGGGCACCATCGGGCACAAGCTGCCGCTGGACCAGGACGTGAACTACCCGTACTACGCCGCGGGAGCGAACACCCAGAACGTGAACGCGCGGCGGCCATATCTGCCGAACGTGCTGGCGGACGTCAGGATCACGAAGTCCGTGTTGAACACGGCGTACCACGGGCTTCAACTTACGGCCGAGAAGCGGTTGAGCCGCAACTTCTCGGCGAAGGGGTACTACACCTTCGGCAAGAGCCTGGATACGGTGAACCTCCAGCGCAGCACGCGGCAGGACCCGCAGAACTACAACAACCTTCGCAATGACCGCGGGCGGACGGACAACGACCGGCGGCACAATCTCGTCATGTCGGGGATCTGGAGGCTGAACTACTTCCGCCACCAGCCAGCGCTGGTGCGGGCGCTGGCGGGCGGGTGGTCGGTTTCGGCGATTGCGACCTTCCGCAGCGGCGGGCCGCTGACGCTGACCAGCGGTAGCGACCGCAACTACGATGGGCTGACCAACGACCGGGCCGACCTGGTGGGGAGCCCGTTCCTGGATCCGAACCGGCCGCGGAACGAAGTCGTGGACCAGTGGTTCAACCGCACGGCGTTCGTGCCGAGCCAGATCGGGGCGGACGGGACGGCGGGGCGCAACATCCTCGACGGACCGGGGATGCGCAACGTGGACCTGGGGATCTTCCGGGAGTTCCGCCTGAGCGAGGGCAAGAAGCTCGAATTCCGCGGCGAATCGACGAACGCGCTCAACCTGGTGAGCCTGTCGAACCCGGGGACCAACGTCACCTCCTCGGCGACCTACGGGCGGATCACCACGGGCAGGGCGATGCGGCAAGCGCAGTTGGGGCTGAGGCTCACGTTCTGACCGGCGCCGGGGCGACAGGGGGACTTCAGGCCATGTGCATGGTCATGCAGAAATCCAGCTTGGGAGGTTCGATCATGAGGCGCAGCTCAGTTGCTGCTTTGGCGTTTGCTTTGGCCATTCCTCTGGCCTTGCTTTCGCAGGAATTCCGCGCTTCCATCAGCGGCGTGATCACTGACCAAACCGGTGGAGTGATCGCCGGAGCGAAAGTCGTCGTTACGGAGACGCAGACCGGCGCCAAGACCCAAACCGTCTCCGACTCGAGCGGCCACTACACCGTCCCGTTCCTGCTGCCCGGCGACTACGATATAGCCGCGCAGATGCAAGGCTTCAAGGAGTTCATCCGCCGGGCCGTGCACCTTGGTTCGGGAGAGCATCCGGTGATCGACATCCGGCTCGAGGTGGGTTCTACGACGGAGTCCGTTCAGGTCACGGCCGATGCGCCGCTGATGAATTCCGAAAACGCCTCCGTGGGACAGGCGATCACCACCAAAGAAGTTGAGGACCTGCCTTCCAACGGCGGCACCCCGATGATGCTGGTCTCCCTGGCCATGGGCGTCGTCGCCACCGCCCAGCCTTCTACCGTGCTGCCCTTCGCTTCCGGCGGCGCCGCGAGCTGGAGCATCGCCGGTTCGCCGTCGCAGACCAACGAGTTGCTGGTGGATGGTTCACCGAACGGCACCTGGGACGGCCGTCTGGCCTACAGCACCCCCCAGGACGCGGTACAGGAGGTTCGTGTCAAAGCCTTCGACACCGACGCGGCCTACGGTCGCACCGGCGCCGGCACGGCCAACCAGATCCTCAGGAGCGGAACCAACTCCCTGCACGGTTCGCTCTACGAGAAGAACCAGCCCAGCAACCTGGTGGCGAACAACTTCTTCAACAACAAGGTCGGCCTGCCCGCCCAGATCACGCATTTCAACCAATACGGGCTCACCGCGGGCGGCCCGGTCTTCCTTCCCAAAGCGTTCGACGGCCGCAACAAGCTCTTCTGGTTCTTCGCCTTCGAAGGGGTGCGGTCCTCGTCCCCGAACACCACCTTTGTCACCGTTCCCACCGACGCCGAGAGGCAAGGCGATTTCTCCAAGCTCCTGACTCTGAGCGCCCCCACCGTGATCTATGATCCCTACAGCGCGGTTCAGAGCGGCACCGTCATCACCCGCACGGCATACCCGGGCAACAAGATTCCGGCGAACCGCCTGAATCCTATCTCCCTCAACTACCTGAAGTTTTATCCGAAGCCGAATATCCCCAACCCCAGGGCGGACGATTACGAGAATTTCGGCAACAGCAACACCACTAACGATGGCTACACCAACGAGCTAGGCCGGCTGGACATCAACCTCAGCAGCAGGAGCCGCACCTACTTCAACGTCCGGCACACCGACTACTTCCAGTCGAAGAACGATTACTTCTCGAACATCTCTACCGGCTCGTATCTGAGTCGCTCCAATTGGGGTCTGAGTCTGGACGAGGTTTTCACGGTGAACTCCGCCAACGTGATTAATTTGCGGGCGAACTTCACGCGGATGTTCGAGGACCATGCGGCCCCCAGCGCCGGGTTCAACCCGGCTGACCTGGGCTTCCCGGCTTACCTGGCTGGCAACTCGCCGTATTTGCAGTTGCCGTACATCACTTTCAGCAGCAACTCGAAGTTCCAGGCGCTGGGCATGAACGGCGCCAACACGCTCCCGTCGCAATCGCTGCAACTGTTCGGCAACTGGGTCACGCTCAAAGGGGGGCACACCTTGAAGGTGGGCGGCGACGTTCGGCAGTACCGCCTGAATATCATCAACTATGGCAACGCGACCGGCACCTTCGCCTTCAGCGCCAATAGCTGGACCCGGTCCGCCAGCAACGCCTCGTCCACCGTGGCCCTGGGACAGGACTTCGCAGCTTTCCTGCTCGGGCTGCCCAACTCGGGCTCGTTCGACTTGAACGCCTCGGCGATGTTCTACTCCTATTACGCAGCCGCTTTCGTGCAGGACGATTGGCGGGTCAGAAGGAACCTCACCCTGAACCTGGGCCTGCGCTTCGATCACGACTTCCCATATCACGAGCGATGGGGTCGCACGGTGAACGGCTTCGCGTACGACACGTCCAGTCCGCTGGAGGCTGCCGCGGTCGCCGCCTATAACGCGGTGCCCATCCCACAGATCCCGGCGGGCAGCTTCAAAGTGCGGGGCGGTCTGACCTTCGCCAGCCCGGACAACAGCGCCATCTTCAGGAATACGTCGCATCTGGTGAGCCCGCGTTTCGGTTTCGCCTGGACGCCTGAGAGGCTCCATGGCAAGACCGTGGTCCGTGGGGGATTCGGCATGTTTGTTGGGCCGATCACGATTGCGACCCTCCAGATCAGCGGCGCCTACTCGACGAACCCTCTCCTCACCCAGCAGGGATTCAGCCAGTCCACCTCCTATACGGCCACGGCGGACAACTACCTCACGCCTGCCACCACGCTCCGCGATCCGTTCCCCAACGGCATCTCAAGGCCGGTGGGTTCCACAAACGGGCTTTTGACCTTTGTGGGACAGACCGTCAATTTCCTCAACCCTGAGATGAAAAGCCCGTACTCCGTGCGCTGGAATTTCGGTTTTCAGCACAGCCTGGCGCCGAATCTGATGCTGGAGGTGGCCTACATAGGCAACCATGCGGTGCACCTGCCCGTCACATACACGCAGCTCAACGGAATCCCGCGCCAGTACCTGAGCACCATGGGAACGCGCGACCAGACCGTCATCAATGCGCTTACAGCATCCGTGACAAACCCGTTCAACGGTCTGGTCACCAGCGGGACCCCAGCCGGCAGGACGACCAGCGTGGCGCAGCTTCTGGCCAGGTATCCCCAGTTTCCGTTGGGCTACACGAGCGGTACGTATAGCGGCAGCGGCGGCGTCTACGTGCAGGACCTCAACGTCGGCAGTTCCTATTTCCACAGCCTGAACGTGCGGCTCCAGAAGCGGGTTTCCAAAGGCCTTTCTCTCACCTTCAACTTCATGCAGTCAAAGATGATCGATCAGACCACCTGGCTGAACGACACCGATCCCCGACCGGAGCACCGGATCTCGCCGTTCTTCCGCCCGATCCGCGTCGTCACGGCGATTACTTACCAGCTCCCGGTCGGCCGGGGCCGGCTCGTCAATCTCGAGTCGCGCTGGTTGAACCTGTTGCTGGGCGGATGGAAGCTCACCAGCACCTACACGTACCAGGTCGGAGCGCCCCTCACCTGGGTGAACGGCAGTACGAGCACACCCGGCGATTACGTGTACTACGGCGGCCCGCTGAGTCTGCGCAACCGGAACAGTGACGGGACGGCGTTCGACACCTCCGTGTTCAACACCAGGTCGGCCGACCAGTTTCAGTATCACATCCGGACGTTTTCGACCACCTTCCCGGACCTGCGCCAGGATGGGATCAACGACTGGAATGCCTCGGCCCTGAAGGAAGTGAGGTTCGGCGAGGGGAAGTACGTGCAGCTTCGGTGCGAGGCCTTCAACGTGGTCAACCATCCCACGTTCGGCGCGCCGAATACGACCGCCACCAGCACTGCGTTCGGCTCGATCACCTCCCAGGCCAACCGGCCGCGCATGCTCCAGTTGGTAGCCCGGATCGTGTTCTAGCTTCCTGCTTCGCAAATGCATGCACCAGGCGGCCCCGGGCAACCGGACTAGACTGGTAGACGACCCGGTGCTCAGGCACCCGTGCTTTCGGCGGGTCGTCTGGAGCCCCTTGTTAGCCCGCCTTGGACTCGCGGCTAACCTCTTGCGGCAGCGCCGATATGACCGATCGGAGCAATGAATTCACAGCCTCCGATGTCTGGAAGACCGATGCCACATCCGGATCGAGAACCACCGCAACGGTACTGCCCTTCATCAGGGCGGCAAAACGGTTCGGTCGCGCCTTGCGGTAGTCGAACTGGTACTCTCCCCGGATGTCTACCGGGACCGATCGCCTCCGCCTAGGACTGGGCGTTCTCTTCATAGTCTCGCCGCTCCCGCTTCGTGGCCCTGCGGGCGCTGAAGATCCGCACTGTCTGCCCGCGCGATTTCTGCCTCACCGGTAGGGTACCACAACCGCCGTGGCTCCCCCATTCACCGCGCAATCGCGACGGCAGGCCAGCGACCTGCCGCCCAGGCGCCCGCGCCCTTGGCGGGTCGCCTGCCGCGCCTGGCTGGGCGCCAGCCGGCACGCCGGCGGCGCCACTACTTGACGACGAAGCAGTCCATCACTATGTAAGACTTCTTCTTGTCGCGCCGGTCAAGGTAGCCGGAAGTGAACCGATACCGATCGGGCGCCAGCGTAGCGCTGATGTCCACACGGAAGACGTCGCTGGCTCCGCCGAGCGGCTTGGCCGTGAAGCCAACCGATCCTTTCCCAGTGGCGCTCGACAGAGCCAGCTTCTCGATCGTCGGAGCTGGCGATGACGCAGTGTGCTTGAACCCGGATGGCGGCTCGCTTCCCTCGCGATAGACGACGACGAAGGTGGGCCGCTCCGCTCGCACTACGGGCTTGTCTACCGTGTTGAGGAGGCCACAGACTGGCAGTTGAACCAGTTCCCGGCCTGATACGTAGTAGATGCCTGGGGCCGAGTGTGGAGTCAGTGTCGCCAGAGGGTCTTGCCCCTCTGCCGGCGGAGCAGCCTTTTCCTGGGCCCAGACTGCTGGGGTACCCACCAGGCAGGTGAACAGACCTAGCAATACTACGCGACTGGTGGACGAGAGGGAGATCATTCGCTACCGCCTTCAGGTTGGATCGGTGGTCAGCGGAGTGGGACTCCCCGACAGGTTGAAGATACACCCACCGTTCGGTGGTGGCAATCCCCCAGCACGACCTTCGGCAGCGGGGGCTTCCGCTTCCACGCCTCCCTCTCGTCCCCCACCCGCTACACTGAAAGGTACCCCGCGTCCGACTTTTTGGCGCCGGCGAGCGTCATTGAATACGGAGCCGAAGTGATCTTTCGGGAGGTCGAGGACCACGACCTGATCGGGCGGGCCCGGCGGGGGGAGGTGGAAGCCTACAACCTGCTGGTGTTGCGGCGGGAGAAACGTGTCGTCAACTGCCTGCCGCGGCTGGGCTTTGCCGTGGCCCAGCAAGAGCCGTGCCCGCGGCTCATTCTGGACCGCGACTTCCGCAGGACTGACCTGGCGGTGGTGCTTCCGAAAACGGCCTGAGAATCTATCCTTGGCCGGGTGCATGGGGACGCGGCGGACGTCAATCTAGAACTTGTACAGGCGCACCTCAATCGGGTATGTGGCGCTCCTGTCCCAGTCGATCTCGACGGCCGGCCCCGGCGTTCCGTCCTTGTTGGTGATGGTGTAGCGGAACTCCGGCAAATGGAAGCTCAAGTTGTTTCTCAGGTTTGACTTCGTCACGGTGTAGTCCAACGTGGTGGGGGCGGGGTTCGGCCCCCCGTCGAGATTACGAATGGTCACCACAACAGAAAACGTGTAGGGGTCTTGCGCCCAACTGTGTTCGAAATGAAGAGACTCCAGCTTGTCCAATTGCTCGGACACTCGGCCGTTCAGTGAGACGGTGCCGGCCTGGTAGTCCGGCCCGGTGTAGGCGAAGTCCCGGGAACCGGTCCACCCGAAGGCTGTCTTGTTGGGCCAGGTTTCGATGTGGCCCGACCACAGCGCGCCGCAGACACCCGCGGGCCCGCTGGTGACGCACTTGAGCGCCGGAAGGGCCATCGTCCGGATCGCATTCAAGGAGTTCACCCAGGAGGTGTCAGCCGTCTCGGCTTTCAGCGCGAACTCGATCACGACCGGAGTGGTGCTCCGGAAGGGCTTGACCGCGCGGGGATTGACCACCACTACCAGGAGGTCGTTGCCCGGCGTGAAGGTGTCCAGGTCGATGGTCCGCCTGGAACTCGCGGCGCCGATTCGCGCGCCCACGGTGAACGGGTCTGTGAGCTGCTTCCCGGGAATCAGCTCCCGGATCAGGATCAGCGCGCCGCCGGTGGCCGAGATGGTCAGGGTGGATTTCTTGGGCCAACTGTCCGGCATCGCCACCAGGTAGCCGATGGCGGAGAGGTCGGGTGCAGGCCAGGACCGGTAGATGGTCCTGTTTGCCGCTTTGCCTGCGAAATCATCGATGAGTCCGTCGGCACCCCGTGCGTAGGCCATCATGAGGGGGGCAACCGCGTCGTCCCGGGCCCCGTCCGGGGGGTAGACGATCCCCCCGGCGAATTTCTCCCAGAAGGAGACCCACTCTTGGCCGAGGTCGGCGCCCCTGGACTGGAGGTCCTTCTGGAGCGCCTCGAGCGGCGTGAGTCCCTCGCCGGCGGATGGTCTGGATCCGTACAGACTATGGAGCCAAGACGTTACGCCGTTGAAGTCGGGGCTATACAAGTGATGGATGAACGTGGATGCCCAGTAACCGTGATAGCGCACGCCCTCTTGCGATTTGTCTTCCTGCGCCGGCGGGGACAGTTGGGGCGGGAACTCCAGTCCGGTCCTCCAGATGCTCACCCAGGCCGTTGATTTCAACTGGTACGGCACGTATTTCTCCCAGGCCGACCACTGAAGAATCCGCGGCGGACGTTCAACGCACGCGGCTAGGGCTTCATCCAGCCAGAGCCAGGGATGCCGGGTGAAGGGCAGGTTGGGATTCTGCAATTGCAGCACCAGGTGGACCGTCAAGTGGCCAGCAAAAACGCCAAGCGGATCCGCTTCGCCAGTCAGCTTCCGCTGCCCTGCCCTCGTAATCCATTGGTAGTCCAGCCGGACAGAGGTCTCTCCGTTCCAGGAAGAGCGCCGGACGCAACCCCAATACTCTAAGCCATCGCATGAGCTGCCGACGGTGACTGGGGTTCGCGTCGCTGCCCACGGTGTGGGTGGGGATAGGCCGAGTTCCCACAGCTCGAAGGCGCCGCCCTGGAGGGCATTGGCAATGGACTCGGCTTGCGCATCGGTGAGAGATCCGGCGGTATAGAAAACTTCGAACCAGCCTTCAGAGCTCAGCTTGGTCCGCACGTTCAGCATGAGGAAGACCAAGAGGGCCGATGCCTCCGTGGATGACTCGTCGGCGGGGCGCGGGGCGGACTCCATCAGAGCTTGGTTGGAGGGCGAGTTGGCCGCGGGCCCCAGGGGAACACCCTGCCGCGGCGGGAGGGTGACAGTGGCTCGGTTGCCCTCCACCTGGGCTTTCAGGAACATTTCCCCGCCGTACGGCTCCTCTACCACAATGTAGGTGCTATCCGGGGAAACCGGGCCCGTCGCCACGATGGACACAGTGATGGGCGTCGAGGTGGTCGCCGGGAGGCCGGTGATGCGATAGACGGGGCTGCCGCGATCGGGCTGCGGATCGGCTTCGGCAGCGGCCTGGGCCACCTTGATCTCGCTACTGCTGGCCAAGCCGCCGGCCGGCACCGTCAAGGTGAGCTGGCCCGCGGTGAGGGCGCCGCCTCCTAGGCCGATAGGGGCGGAGGCCACGGCCTGCCATTTCCGGTCACAGCGGAAGCCCACGTCGGACTGGGACTCTTGCCATCCGACCCGCACCGTGAGCAAGGCTGGAAGGTACGGAGTGTCCTCGGGGACCTTGAAATTGATCTGGTATAAACCCACGAAATAAGGGGCCAGGCCAGCGAAGTAGACCACCGCGGCGTTTCCGTTGACCTGGACCTGAACCTCATCCTTCACCAGATTCAGCGGTCTGGCCACCGTGCCGTCGCCACCCGCCTGGCCGGCCGCGATTGACGGCGAAACGGCGCCCAGACCCGTCAGGTAGAGGATCAACGTCTCCGAAGGCGAAGCCGGGTTGTCTGCCGTCACCAGCGTGTAGTCGGCGTGAAGCACGATGGCCTCACCGGCACCCGTGAGCGTTTGCGTGAACAGGCGCGGCGCGCGGGCGCTGACACTGATGGTCTGCGCGTTGCTCACCCCCTGTGCCGTGCGGACCCGCACCTGGACGCTCGTGCCAGTGATGTCGAAGGGCAACTGGGCGTTGATCTGCCCCGCGGAGACGAAGAACAGCGGCGCCACCAGCGTTGTTGACCCGTCGATCACCTCCACGGAAACACCGTCCAGGCTGGCCGGGAGCGGGACGCTAGTGGCGGCTCTCGTCCCCGACGCCAGGTTCTTGCCGAAGGTCGAGAAGATGATCCCGGGGGCGAAGTTGGCGGTGTAGTCTGCGGCGTTGACCACGCCTCCGTCGTTAATGACCGGCTGGGGGCCGGCGGCGCCGGCGGCCTGCGTCACGGTGAACGTCTGGCCGGCGATGGTGAGCGTTCCGGTCCGCGAAGAAGTGCTGGAGTTGGCGGCCACCGTGTAGCTCACCGCCCCGCTGCCCGTCCCCGAGGCGCCGGAGGTAATGGTGATCCAGTTGACGCTGCTGGTGGCCGTCCAGGAGCAGCCGCTAGCAGTGGCCACCGCAACGGTTCCCGTCGATGCGGCAGCCGGGACCGAAGCGCTGGCAGGAGCGATGGCATAGTTGCAGGAAGGCGTGCCCCCGGCCTGGGTCACGGTGAACGTCTGGCCGGCGATCGTGAGCGTCCCGGTCCGCGAAGAAGTGCTGCTGTTGGCGGCCACCGTGTAGCTCACCGCCCCGCTGCCTGAGCCCGACGCGCCAGAGGTAATGGTGATCCAGTTGACGCTGCTGGTGGCCGTCCAGGCACAGCCGCTCGCAGTGGCTACCGCAACGGTTCCCGTGGATGCGGCAGCCGGGACCGAAGCGCTGGCAGGGGCGATGGCATAGTTGCAGGAAGGCGCGCCCCCGGCCTGGGTCACAGTGAACGTCTGGCCGGCAATGGTGAGCGTTCCGGTCCGCGAGGAAGTGCTGGTGTTCGCGGCCACTGTGTAGCTCACCGCCCCGCTGCCCGTCCCCGACGCGCCGGAGGTAATGGTGATCCAGGCGACGCTGCTGGTGGCCGTCCAAGAACAACCGGCTGCGGTGGCCACCGCGATGTTGCCCGTGGTTCCTTCGGCGGGCGCCGAAGCGCTCGAGGGGGCAATTGCGTACGAGCACCCGGCGCCGGCCCCCTCCTGAGTCACCGGATAGGTCTGCCCCGCAATGGTCAGGTTCCCGGTCCGCGAGGAACTCCCCGTGTTGACCGCCACCGAGTAGATCACCGTTCCGCTCCCGGTGCCGCTGGCGCCCGAGGTGATCGTGATCCAGTTCACTTCCGAGGTCGCGGTCCAGGCGCAGCCGCTCGCCGTGCTCACGTTCACGCTGCCGGTCCCTCCGGTGGCCGGCCCGATAGCACCCACCGAATCCAGGGTGTAGGTGCAGGTAGTGCCCCCGCCGCCCGGCCCGATCTGGAAAGCCGCCGTCAGCGAGCCCACGCCTTCGTCGTAGTAGCCGGGAGCCCCGGCGAACGCGCGGCCGTTAGCGAATCCCAGGAACAGCCGGGTGGCTGTCGGCGGCACCACGAACTGCTGCTGGGCGCCGCTGCCCGTGCCTGTCAACCCGTCCCCGATGAAGAAGGTCTGAGCA
>CAZIRH010000036.1:0-19739 GCA_964541065.1 uncultured Solibacteraceae bacterium | reverse complement strand
GCTTCCATCTTGATCAACTGCGAGTTCATGTAGTTGGCGCCCGACTTGGCCAGCGCGGGCAGGGTATTGGGCGCCAGGCGGTTCCAGCTCGACACGCATACGTCCACGCCGTCGGCGATGGCGTCCTCACCCAGGTACCGGCCCCACTCCCAGCAGGCCAGGAAGACCTCCACCGGGTTCTTCAGCCCATACACGCCCATTTCGCCGTAACCGCGCAGGATGATCGGCCGCAGGTAGCAGGCCTGCATTCTGTTCACCCGCACGAGCTCCAGCATGGCCCCCGCCAGCTCCTCGGCCGTGTAACCCACCTCGATGCGGTAGATCTTGGCCGAATCCAGCATCCGCCGGATGTGCTCGCGCAGGCGGAAAACCGCCGGGCCCGAGGCCGTCCGATAGCAACGGATGCCCTCGAAGATGGAACTGCCGTAGCTGGTCACATGCGACAGGACGTGGATCTTCGCCTCGTCCCAGGCGATGAAGCGCCCGTTGTGCCAGATCTTTTCGGTGGGAGTCAACATGCTTGCCATTATAAGACCTTTGCCGCCGCGCTATCTTGGAGAAGCGTGCTGCTGAAGGCTGCCCCCAAATGAGCCGCTTCGAGGCCATCCTGTTCGACTTCGACGGCGTGCTGGCTGACACCGAGCCCGTCCACCATCTCTGCTGGGCCCAGGCGCTGGCCCCGCACGGGATTGACCTGGACTGGGAGACTTACCGGGACCACTGCGTAGGACGGCCCGACCGCGAGCTGGTGGCCCTGGTCGCCGCTCGCGCCGGGTTCGAGGACCGCATCGACCGCCTGTGGGCCGAGTACCCGCGCAAGCAGGAGCTGTTCCGCCAGCGCATGCTCGCCGGCCCGCCGATCTCGGCGGAGGTCATCGAATTGCTGAATTCGCTCGGCGCCTACCGGCTGGCCATTGTCAGTTCCACCAGCCGCGCCGAACTCGAGGCCGCGCTGATTCGCGCCGGGATCCGGGACCGCTTTGCCGCGCTGGTCTCGGCCGAGGATGTCGAGCGTCACAAGCCGGCGCCCGACCCGTACGCGCTAGCGGCTGAGCGTCTCAACGTCCGGTGTGCCCTGGTGGTCGAGGATTCCCAGGCCGGGCTGGCCAGCGGCAGGGCAGCGGGCTTCGAGGTGCTGCTCATCCCGGAGGCGCGGCGGCTGCCGGAGCTGCTACGGGCGAGGCTGGAGACGGACTTCCGATAACGGATAGTTCTGGCACTGGCCCGTCACGTCTGCATCGACTCCTTGACCTGGTGACAGCGGGCACGTCTGCCATTGTAGAGCAAGCCATCTCAGCTCGACAGCTCCATCATGCTAAGCTTGCCGGTAAAGTGCAAGCAGAAAAACGCCGTGTGCTGGCTAGTGTCCCAAATTTGTGTTGACCGAGGATCTGGTAGAATCCGAAGTTTCAGTTCGGAGGGAACATGGGCTACTGGTCGGAAGCTTACAAGTTGGCGCGAAGCAGCTTATGGAAGCCCCTGAGACCGATCCCGTCCATCGCTGCTTTGGCGTACGTCGCGATCCGCGAAGGGCGCAGGGCTTTGGAACGATGGCAAGAGGCATCTGTCGCGCTTCTGGTAGTGTACGTTGTCGTGGCAATCGTTGAGTTTCTTTGGCGCCTCCTCATCATAGCCCCGCCAAAGATCTACACGCCACTCAAGGAGCAATTGGAGCCGAAGCTGGAGATTCTTTTTGAACTGAAATACCCCTACATCGATCAACGCATCCCCGAAGCCACTGAAAGCGGAGAGCCTTCCAAGCTGTTTCGTGTGGGGGTCCGCGTCGTCGGAGGTAGGACGGTGGAGGGTATCCGGGTAAAGCTCTGGGAGATAGATCCACGCCCAAGGACGCTGTTCCCGCCGCTTTTGCTGCAAGCCATGCACGATAGGCCGGGCAGGATAACGACAGCACTAAATCCAGGCCACGAGCCGTGGTATTTCGATGTTGTTGAACAGCATGCAAACGGCGCAATATACATCGTGGAGACCGTCCCTGGGACAGGGGGCGAAATACCGCCGAAGGAATACCGCGTGAGGATCACCGCGTCGGGCCGCGACGTTCCCACTGCATCGAAGTGGTTCTTCATCTGGGTCCCCGCACCCCGGCAAGGGAACCAAGATCTTCAGTTCACCCCTGCTGACTAGGCACCTCAGCCTGCCATCAAGTGCTAGCGGAAAAGAGGTTTCGGCTTATACTGAGGCCAGAACCATGCCCAATCTGGTTGATAGCCTGGCGGAAGCCATCGCCACCTTCGAGGGGTTCTTCCGCTCGGGGTCTCTGGCCGCGCGCAACCACAACCCTGGCAACCTCCGGTCCTGGGGCAACTTGCCCACCAGTGGCGGCTACGCCGTGTTCCCGACGCTCGGGGCAGGCTGGGCGGCACTCAGGCAGCAGATCGAGCGGAACATCGGTCGTGGCCTGGACCTGCGGGAGTTCTTAGGCGACTGAGGCCGGCGCGCTAGGCGGCGCGCACGACTCAGAGGCCTCGGTATGCCTCACGGCGATGGCGCACCCTGCCGATGACCAGGCGCCTGCGCGCTCGGTCAAGCGAGTATACAATGCGGTAGTCACCAGAGCGGAGTCTGTAGATGCCCCGGTGTCCTTTGAGTTGCTTGGCACCACGTGGAACCGAGGATTCTTCCAGGCTGGCAATCTTGCGTGAGACCTGGAGGCGCAACGGTTCGGGTAATGCTGCAAGCTCGAGCGCTGCCGGCTCGTCAAACTCGACGGTCCACGGCATAGCCGAGCCGCTTCATTACCTTGTCGAAGGGGACGGTACGACGGCCGGCGGCACGGCGCCGCAGCACCACAATGGCGTCGGCTTCATCCTCAGTGACGGGTCGGGGGTTGCCGCGCCTCCGGGTCGCCGCGGTGCGCTTCTTAGGCACGATTCCAGTCTACCACTAATCCAACTTCACGGGCGAAAGCGCCAGCCGGCGAGCCAGGCCAGCCAGTCTTCCCCCGCGCGGAGATCCAGAGTTGGCGGGTGGCGCCCGACGTTCTTCATGGGGGCGCTCCTTTCGGGGAGGCCCCCGCGAGACGCTGCCGTGACCGGTGATCGGCCAGGCCCTTACCGCTCGGTGAGTTGGTGGCTCGAGGCGGTACGGGGGGTGGCGTTCGCCGGCTGGGTGCAGCTTCCGATAACGGATATTATGTCCACTTCGGCATGCCACAAAAAAAGGGCCTGCCCGGGAGACTGGCATTCCCCGAGCAGGCCTAAGGGAAGATACGCCTTGGAAACTGACTAGCGGCTCCGGCCCCGGCTGCCTCCCCCGCTTCGGCTCATTGAGCCGCCGGAGCCACCTCGGGAGATGCTGCCGCCTCCGCCGCGCGTCTCGCCGCCTCCCGAGCGGCCCATGGGCGCCGAGGGCCGGCTGAAGCTGCCGCGGCTCTCGTAGCGCGGGCCTTCGGACCTTTGGAACCGCGGACTCTCCGAGCGCGGCGTAGAGCGTTCTCGCACGATGGGCGGGTTGATGCGGACCGACTCGCCGCCCCGTGCGCTCTCGCTGCGGGACGTGCTCCATCGTGGCGATTCGTACCGCGGCTCCGCCCCGCTGCGCCGATCGTTGCCCGACGGCGATGCTTCATAGCTCCTAGACATGCTGGGCGTCTCGTTTCGCGGGGTGCTCACCCGCGGCGAGGAGTTGCTCTCGCTGGGCCGCGCCCAGGAGCCGAAGCGGGACCAGCCAGCTTCGGGCTCCGGGCGGGTCGTTCCGCGCTCCTGGGGCTGCGGGCGTGTGGTCTCACGTTCCCCGGACTGCCGGCGAACGGTTCCCCGCTCCTGGGAGGGGGCCTCCCGGGAGGGCGCTTCCCGTGCCGGCGCCTCGCGGGTGGGCCGCTCGACGCTCCGCTCGGTCTGCCGCTGGACGGGCTCGCTCCGCTCGGTCTGCCGGCTGGGAGACCCGAACCGCCGCCAGCTCTCCTCGGCAGAGCCGCCGCGGCGCACCGGCTCCTCGCTGCGGCGCTCAACACGAGGCTGGGCCTCGGGGGTCGCGGGGCGCTGCACAGGCTGGCCGAAGCTCCGCCCGGTGCCGGTACCCTCCTGCCGGGGCTCGGCACGCGCGGGCTCTCCGACGCGCCGCCAGCCGGACTCGCTCCGCTCAACGCCGCCGCGCGTCGCGCCGCCGGCCTCCCCTCGGGATAGGTTCCCCGACTCGCCGCGCGTGACCGGACGCTCGCCGGTCGTTCGCGGGAGGTTGCCTGCACCGCCGGCTTCGGCCCGCGGGGTCGCCGCGCCACCGAGGCTCCTGCTCACCATCTGTTCGACGCCCTGCCGCTGCTGCTCGAAGGGCACGCGTTCGACCGCGGTGGCGGGCCGCCGGCTGTAGAAGCGCCCCGGCTCGGAAGCCCGCGGCAGGCTCCCCGTCTGCACCGCGCGGTCGGAGAAGCGCAGGCTCTCCGCGCCGGGAGTCACAGGGACGGCCCCGCGCACCACGCTGGCGCGCGCGAAGTCCACCTCGGACGCCTGAACGGCCCGCGCCGCGCGGCCACGCACGAACTCGTCGGCCCCGATGCCGCTAACGCCGTTGGCCACCCGGGCGTTCCGGTAGACATTGGTGATGTTGACGTTGTTGGCGATGTTGATGCTGTTGTCGATGTTGACGCGGTTGCGGTAGCCGGAGTAGTACCCGCGCCCATACCACGGGTGGAACGGCTCGTGGGGGGCCAGCGGCACCCAGCCCAGGTGGCCGAAGCCCATTCCCACGTGGAGCCCGCTGTAGTGGCCCCACCCAAAGAACGCTACCAGCCCCGGCCGCCAGTAGTGGTGATACCCCATCGAGCCCGGCCACCAGCACCAGCCCCAGCGCGCGTGGTTATACCAGCGGCCGTAGTGGTACGGCGCCCAGCCCCAGGGATCGTAGCTCAGCCAGCTCCAACCATACCAGTCGATCCACGCCCACCGGCCGTAGCGGTAAGGAGCCCAACCCGGCCCGACGCCAGAAGGAGCCCACACCCAGCCGTAGGGAGCGTCATAGACCCAGCGTCCGTAAGCGTCCAGGTCGTCGGCGCCGTAGATGTGCCGGCTCACGTAGCGGTAGCTGCCCGAGCGCTCCAGGTCACGGTTGCGGTTCTCGTTCCAGCGGTCCCAGTCATCCTCTGCGGCAGCCCGCACCATCTGGAACTCCGGGTCCGAAGCCGTGCCGCGCACCAGCATGGCCCTGCCGGAATCCAGTCGCTCGGTGCCCCGCGGGGTGAAGACCTCCGCCTCGCCCGCGCGCACCGTCACCTCGCTGTGCCCGTCCTCCCGCACCGTGATGCGGTAGAGGCCCCGCTTGACCGGCCGCACGGAAACTTGGGGAGTGTTCACCTCGATCTCGGCGTCGGAGTCCCGCAGCACGCCCAGCGTGACGGTGCCCCGCGCCAGCTCAACCTGGTAGCGCTGGTTCTCAAGTTCCGCCAGACGGACCTCGGTGCCAGGCGCCAGCCGCAGCATGTTGGCCCAATCGAACTGCACCTCCGCCCGGGACCCGACCCCGGTCAGGACGCTATCGCGAACCATCAGCGGGGTGTTCACCGCCCCGGCCATCCAGTCGCCCGAATCGCCGCGCCGGATCGAGACGTCCCCGTTCATCAGGCTCAGGCGAGCCACACCACGACCGGGCTCGTCCTCCTGGGCCCAGGCGGCACCCAACACCAGGAAAGCCACTGCCAGAAGCTTCATCGAAGTTCTCGGTTTCATCGTCGGCCTCCCGATACTCCGCCGTGTATTAGGCACTACGGTTGCCAAACCCAATTCCGTTGACTTCACAAAGACTTACGCTATGATGGACTTCCATGCGGGTGGCCGAAAAGCACCAGGGCGGTCGGAATCGAGCACGCCGCACGGTTTCCGCCCTCGCCGGCCCTGCCCTGCTGGCGGCCGTCGTGATCGGCTTCTATTGGAAGCTGGTCCTGACGGACCAATACACGTGGCTCGAAAGCCCGGACATCGCCTACCAGGTCTTGCCCTGGTTCCAGCTCCAGGCTGGCGAGTGGCACCGTGGGCGTTTCCCGCTCTGGGACCCGTTTCACGCCACCGGGCAGTCGCTCATCGGCCAGGCCCAGCCTGGGGCGGCCTACCCGCTGAACTGGATCCTGTTTTCCCTGCCCCTCAACAACGGCTGGATCCGCCAAGCTTACCTTCACTGGTATTTCGTCCTCACCCGTCTGCTGGCGGCAGTGTTCTGCTACTGGCTGTGCCGGGATCTGAAGCGGTCCCGCCCGGCGAGTATCGTCGCCGGCAGCGTGTTCGCCCTGGGCGGGTACGTCGGGGCGACCAACTGGCCCCAGATGGTCAACGGGGCGATCTGGGCGCCGCTGGTGTTCCTGTTTCTGTTGCGGGCGCTCCGCGGGCGACGGCCTCTCGGCAATGCGGCACTGGCGGGCATGTTCCTTGGGGTCGCCTGGCTGAGCGGGCACCACCAAGTTCCCATCTTCCTGACCCTGGCGGCAGTGAGCATCTGGTTCGTCGCAGTCTTCCGCCAGCTCGGCCACCGGAGGCGGGTCGTCACCGGGGCCGTTGTGTTCTGCCTGTTCGCGGTTCTGACGGGAGCGCTTCAGGTGCTGCCGGCTCTCGAGTACGGCAGACTGGCCAAGCGGTGGGTCGGGACGCCCGAGCCGCTGGGCTGGAAGGATCGGATACCCTACACAGTTCACGAGCAGTATTCCCTGGATCCAACTTCTGTGATTGGACTTGTCATACCGGGGGTCCACCGGAACGCCAGTCCGCTCGTCGGTGTGGTGGCACTGTCGTTGGCGGTGCTGGCAGTCGGAGCTGCGCTCAGGAACCCGGCAGTGCGTCTTCTCGCGCTCACCGGCGCAGGCGGGCTGCTGCTGGCGTTGGGTGGCTACAGCGCCGTTCACGGCGTGCTGTATGCGCTGGTCCCCATGGTTGAGAAAGCTCGCTCGCCGGGGACCGCCATCTTCATACTCCACTTTGTGATCGCCGTGCTAACCGCTTGGGGGATCGACAGGTTAGCCCGGTCGCCTGACGCTGGCACGCCCCGCCGTCTGAGCATCGTGCTTGCTGCGACCGGCGCGTTGCTCTACGCGCTGGTCGCAGCCTGGTGGCTCTTCAGCAAGCACTCTACGGAGGATGGCTTCGCCCTCGTGGCATTGGTCTCGATGCTGGCGGCCGCGCTGTTCTGGGTGCGCTCACGCCGTCGGTTGGGAGCGCGAGTTCTGGCTGGCGGCTGCTTGGTGCTGATCCTGCTCGAGCTGGGCTATGCGCAGTCGTTCGAGTTTGCGAATCGGCTGAGGCCCGAGCGCAACCGTTACTTGAATAACCTGTCGCAATTCACTGACATTATAAGAGTAAGCCGCGACGCTTGGCCCGCCCGCGTGGACCTGGATGATCAAGCCATCCCGTTCAACTGCGGTGACTGGCACGGTATCGACTCGCTGGGGGGCTACCTCGCCAGTCTGCCCGCGAACTTCGTGGCGATGGGTGCCCACGGGGAGCGCACCCGGATGCTGCTGGGGGTCGCCTACGATGTCCGTGCGAAGCCTGCGCACCCCGAGCAGCAGCTCCTCTATCAGGGCCGCGAGGGCGTGAACGTCTACTACAACCCAGGGGCATTCCCGAGGGTCTGGAGCGTGCATGAAGTCGTCAGGGTGGAGAGCGAGCGATTCATCGGGCCCTATCTCGCTGACCCCAACTTCGACCTTGCCCGGAAGGCGTTCGTCGTCGGCGAGGCTCCCCCTGCGCTCGAGAAGTCCTCGGATAACGACGTGGTGCGCCTTGTCCGCCGGGAGCCGAACGTTGTGCGGATCGACGCCGACATGCGCTCGAGAGGCATGGTGGTTCTGAGCGACGCATTCTTTCCGGGGTGGCGGGCCACCCTGGACGGCCAGCCCGCCAGAATCTGGTCCGTCTATGGCGGCTTGCGCGGGGTGGTGGCGTCCGCCGGAAGGCACCGCATCGAGATGCGCTACCGGCCGTGGTCGGTGTTGGCCGGCGGACTCCTGACCGCCGTCGGCATGGCCGGGGCCTGCCTGCTGGCGCTGGTTGGCCGGAGACGCGCTCCGATGCTAGCCTATGGAAAAGGCAGCGCGAAGAACTGATGCCTGCAACTGGGTCACAGCCTGGCTCGAGGCCTTCCCTGCCCGAAGTGCATGCCAGCGTGGCCACGGCCCAGCCATCCATCTGGCGCCGCATGTTTGCCTTTGCGGGCCCGGCCTACCTGGTCAGCGTCGGCTACATGGATCCCGGCAACTGGGCCACGGATCCCGAAGGTGGCGCGCGCTTCGGCCACCAGTTGCTGTGGGTGCTGGTGATGTCGAACCTGATGGCGATCCTGCTCCAGACCCTCAGCGCGCGGCTGGGAATCGTCAGTCGCCGCGACCTGGCGCAGGCCTGCCGGGAGACCTACCCGCGACCGGTCAACCTCGGCCTATGGGTGCTGTGCGAGCTGGCCATCGCCGCCTGCGATCTGGCCGAGGTGCTGGGCGCGGCCATTGGGTTGAGCCTGCTGTTCGGGCTGCCGCTGCTCGCCGGGGTGTTCCTGACGGCCTTCGACACCCTGCTGCTGCTCGGGCTGTCGCGCTTCGGCATCCGCATCATCGAGAGCTTCGTGCTGAGCCTGGTGACCGTCATTGCGCTGTGCTTTCTGATCGAGATCTGGCTGGTGAAGCCGTCGGTAGCGGAGATGGCCGGGGGGCTGTGGCCGCGGTTGAGCAACGAAAGCCTGTACGTGGCCATCGGCATGCTCGGCGCCACGGTGATGCCCCACAACCTGTACCTGCACTCGGCGCTGGTGCAGACCCGCCGCTTCGGCTCGGGCCTGTTCGAGAAGCGAGCCGCCTGCCGCTTCAACCTGGTGGACTCGGTGGTGGCCCTCAACGGCGCGCTGCTGGTTAACGTGAGCATCCTCATCCTGGCGGCGACGGTGTTCTTCCAGCACGGGATCGTAGTGACGGAGATCCAGCAGGCACACGCGTTGCTCGAGCCGCTGGCAGGCCACACCTTGGCGGGGATCCTGTTTGCCGTGGCCCTGGTGTGCTCGGGCCAGTCCTCCACCATGACCGGCACCATGGCCGGCCAGATCGTCATGGAGGGTTTCCTGAACATCCGCATGCGGCCCTGGCTGCGCCGCCTTCTGACCCGGGCGGTGGCCATCATCCCGGCCGCCCTGACCGTATACCTGGCCGGGGATCGCGGCACTTTCCGGCTGCTCATTCTCAGCCAGGTGATCCTGAGCATGCAGTTGCCCTTCGCCATCATCCCGCTGGTCCACTTCACCAGCGACCGCAAGCGGATGGGCGCGTTTGTCAACCGGCCGTCGGTGCGGCTGTGTGCCTGGGCGGTGGCGGCAGTGGTGGTGGCGCTCAACGCGAGGTTGGTCGCGGCGAGCGTCGCGCAGTGGCTGGGCGCGGCCGGCAGGTATCGGTTCCTGCTCGGGCTGGTGATCTACCCGGTGGCGGGGGCCCTGCTGATCATGCTGCTATGGGTGATCCTCGATCCCTGGCTGCCCGGCTGGCTGCGGCGGCTGGGCCGCGCGCCCGTGGCCATGCCTGCGGCGGCCCCGGAACTGGAGATCCCGGCCTACCGGCACATCCTGGTGCCGGTTGACCACACGGGTGGCGATCATCATGCCATCGCCCACGCGGCCGCCCTCGCCCGAAGCCACGGGGCGAAGCTCCAGCTTCTCCATGTCGAGGAGGACGTCACCAGCCAGGTCTATGGGGACGAGTCTTCGACCGCCGAGGTCGAGGCCGGGCAGGAGTACCTGGGCGAACTGGTCAGGACTTTGAGCGCCCAGGGGGTGGAGGTCGAGGCCTCGGTCGTCTACTCCCGGGATCCGGCGGTCGAGATCGTCCGCTTCGCCCGGCGGGTCAAGCCCGACCTGGTGGTGATGGGTTCCCACGGTCACAAGGGCCTGGAGGACCTGCTCTACGGGAAGACCATCGACGGGGTGCGGCACTCGCTCGACGTCCCGGTCCTGATCGTGCGGCGCGCCGGGTAGCCCGTGGCAGCGGCCCACGACAAGCTCAAGCCTGTCCCACGAGAATTTCTGCCACGGGCCGGGTAGCTCCATTCTGCCCCGGATGCGTGTCCAGGTGACCCAGCGGCGGCGCTTTGCGGCTTGTTTTTCAACGACTTAGGCTGGAACAAGAACTGCTCGTAGAGGGGCGTCGTGCCTGTGAACCGCCGATTCGCATTCGCCGTGTTGCTCGCCGTTGCGGCCCTGACCTCCTGGGCGGCCACCCTCCTCCGGCTGGACTTCGATCAGATGACCGAGAAGTCCACTGCCATCGTGCGCGGGCGGGTAGCCGGCTCGCACGCTCGCTTCCACGGCCCCGTGATTTACACCCACTATCAGGTCCGGGTGCTCGAGCGGTTCAAGGGGAGCGAGGCGGCGGAAATCGACATCGTGGTTCCGGGCGGCACAGCCGACGGGCTGCGGCAGAGCTTCCCCGGGTCGCCCAAGCTGGTGCAGGGCGCCGAGTACGTCCTGTTCCTGTGGACCGGCTCGAGCGGCTTGACCAACATCATCGGGCTGTCGCAGGGCGTCTTTGATGTGCAGCAGGACCAGGGCGGCCAACTGATTGCTGCGCGAGCCGCGACTTCGGAGACCATGCTTGACGAAGCGGGCCGGCCGGTGCGGGACGAGCCGGTGCGGATGAGGTTGCAGGACCTAAGAGGGCGCCTCAGCGCTGCGATGGCACGCGGCGCGGGCCGGTAACGACGATGACGGGCGCGAGACGGCTGGCTTGGGTGACGGCGGCGGTTCTGTGCGCGACGGCCGCGGTGCTGGCCTACTACCCGTTCGTGCACTATCCGAGCCGCTTCGGGCCGTTCACCCCGATCCCGGAGAAATTCGATCTGGCGGCGCTGCCCAACAAGACCCTGCACGTTTTCCTGTCCGAGGCGGGGCCGACCCGGCTGGCCGCCGGTGACAGCTTCGCCGCCGTGGTGACCCAGATCCGCATGGCTGTCAAGGCCTGGGACGATGTGGAGACCTCGGATCTGAGGGTGGCCTTCGGCGGCCTGTTCTCATCCGGCACCCAGCAGACGGCGCCTCACGTCGAGGTGGTGTTCGACGACGTTCCGGGGGTGCTGGCGCGCTGCGCGCCCGTGGCGAAGCTCGAGCCGGTGAGCGGCCCCAACGGTGCCTTCGTTCCGATCACCGGCTCGACTTGCATTTTCAATCGCGACATCACCCAGCGCCCCAGCTTCGGCGATGCGTTCTACCTTTCCGCGGTGCACGAGTTGGGTCACGCCCTGGGGCTTCAGCACACACTGGCCTCCGGCGCCATGTCCACCGAACTGACGCGCGCCACCACCCGGGCTACCCCCCTGGCCAGCGACGACGTGGCCGGCCTGTCGGCCCTCTACCCCACCCCGGGTTTCCGCGCTCAGACCGGCAGCATCTCCGGGCAAGTCCTGCTGGGCGGGCAGGGCGTGCACATGGCCTCGGTGGTGGCTTTGGCTTCGGATCGCCCGGCGGTGAGCGCGTTGACCAACCCCGATGGCACGTTCCGGATCGATGGCCTCGGCGCGGGTCAATACTACGTCTACGCGCACCCGCTCCCGCCCACCCAGTCCCCGGACCTGGGACCGGCGGAGATCGTTCTGCCGGTGGACGCCGATCGGCGCCCCATCGCTCCCGGAGATTCCTTTGACACGCAATTCTTCCCCGGCATCCGGGACCCGCAACAGGCCCTGCCGGTGCAAGTAGCGGCAGGGGCGGTCACCCAGGGGATCAACTTCCTGGTGCAGCGACGCAGCGCGCCCCAGCTCTACGCCGTGACTACCTATAGCTTCCCCGGCCCAGTGGCGGTCAAGCCCGCCCACCTGAGCGTGAACGGCGCGCAGTTTCTGGTGGCGTACGCCTCCTCGTCCTTGCGTCTGACCACCAGCGGCGTGCCGACGCCGGGCTTGAACATCTCCGTGCTGGGCGGCAGCCCGCCCATCCTACAGGTGAGAGCCTACCCGCCGGACACGCGCTACTTGCAGATCGACTTCGCCCTGGGCCAGGCCGGTCCCGGTCCCCGCCACCTGATCTTTTCGCTCGGCAGCGAGCTCTACGTGCTGCCGGCGGCCTTCCAGGTGGTCGCCAGCGCGCCGCCGTTCATCGCCTCGGTGCTGCCCGGGCTGGACGCGCGCGGCACCCGCTGGGTCACGGTCCCCGGCACGAACCTGACTCCGGAGACACGCATCGTTTTCGACGGCCTACCCGCCCAGCGGGCCGAATCCTCCCCCGGCGCCATCACGGTGTACCCGCCGCCCGGAGCGTCAAACTACCAGGCCACGGTCGCCGCGCTGAACCCGGACGGTCAGAGTTCACTGTTCCTCCAGGTGCCCGCTTCGGCCGTCTACGTCTACGAGCCGGACGAGCCGCCGGCCATCTCGATGGCCCCGAACACACTGCCCGCCGGTGCCGAAGCCATGCTCGAGATCACCGGCGTGAACACACACTTCGCCGACGGCCAGACAGTGGTGGGTTTCGGCTCCAGCGACGTCGTGAGCCGCCAGGTGTGGGTGATGAGCCCGACGCGGCTGCGGGTCCAGGTTTCGGTTTCGTCCGCGGCCGCCACCGTCCCCACCCTGGCGAGCGTGGTGAGCGGGTTCCAGATCATATCGCAACCGCTCGCTTTCCTGGTACAGCCCGCCACCCCGCGCCTCCCGGTGATCAACCCGCAGTTGCTGAACCCGGCCACCGGCCAGCCTGGCGTGTATGCTGGCGGCCCGGCGGTGGCGCTGGTGTCGAACCTGCTCCTGACGGGCGGTCTCGCCACCCCGCTCCTGTATGTGAACGACCAGCAGATCCCGATAGCCAGCCTGACGCCCGGACAGGTGGGCTTCAACATTCCCGCCGGCTGGCCCGCTGGGCCGGCCGTGTTGCGGCTGCAATACGGGCCTGAGCAGATCTACCCGGTGATCGTAACCATCGATCCGCCCCTGCCCGCGGTGCTCGGGGTGACCAACGGTGTGTACCCCGTAGATGCGTTCCGGCCGGCCAAGCCCGGCGACTACCTGATCGTGGTCGTGAGCGGTCTGGCGGAGCCGGGCACCCTGATCGCGCCGGCGCGGATCCGCGTCACGGTGGGAGGTCTCGAGCACCAGGCGCTGGCAGTGGCGCCGGCGGTGGCGCCGCAGACTGCGCACCAGATCCTGTTCACGCTGTCGCCCTCGATCCTCGCCGGGCAGCATGCGATCACAGTGAGCGTGGACGGGCGCACTTCCCTGCCCTCCGTGCTGTACGTGCGCGCTCAGTAGCGTGGCTTGGGCTACGCTGCCAGCAGCCCCTGCAAGTTCCAGCCGCAGATGACGCTGGCCTGGAACTTGTTGTTATCCGGCCCCGGCCAGTGGGTCTCCAGGCTGACGTAGCCCTGGTAGCCGTCCGCCAGCAGCGCGGCGATCTGGCCTTTCCAATCCACGTCTCGCGTGCCCAGGGGGCCCCACACGGGCCGGTGGCCCTCCAGATGGCAGTCCTTGGCGTGAACGTGCGCGATGCGCGCCGGCGGCATCTTGCGGTAGCCCTCCGGGAAGGGTAGCTCACCCGCCACATAGGCATTGGCCGGATCCCAGACCACCGCCAGGTTGGGGTGATCGACGGCCGCCAGCACCCGCGCCACATCCGCGCCGGTCGAGACGTTACAGGCGTGCTCGTTCTCGAGGCCGACGATGAGATCCTCGCGGGCGGCCTCTCTGGCCAGCCGGGTGAGCGCCTCGGCGATGCGGTCGAAGCACCGCTCCGGCTCGACGGTGCGCCAGTAGGAGAACACGCGGATGATGCGCGCGCCGGACTGGTGCGCGATCTGGAAAGCCCGCCTGGCTAGCCGGGGCTGGTCCTCGTAAGTGTGCTGGGAGGCGAACGCGTCGTGCTGGAAGCGGGTATCGAGCGCCGGGGCGTCGGGCAGCACGCACTTGAGGACCGGAGAGGAAAGCCCGACGACCTCCAATCCCCGCGCGCGGACGATCTCGGTGGCGCGCGCGACTTCTTCGTCCGTCAGGTCCAGAACGTTCTTGCCGAACACCACGCGCAGCTCGGCCCCCGTCATGCCGATGCCCGCCATCGCCTGAACGGAGGCTTCCAGGTCGGGTGAAAACTCATCCGTTATGGCCGCGGTTCGCAGTTTCGTCTTCATCTCTCCGATATTGTAGCCGGGCGCGCAACCCGCGTGGGCGGGCACTTGAGCTATGATGGGGGATCAACTTCACAGCAGGAGTCGAGGATGAAGCTCGTTTGGCCGGTAGTGGTTTTCGGTTCTGCCTTCTTGCTGGCGGTGGCGCTATTGTATTTTCACCGCGCCAAGGCGTGGTACGTGCACGTGCTGAGCCTGCTGGTGGCGGTGGGTCTTGCCGCCATCCCTGACCCAAGAGCGAAACTGCCCCTGTTGTCGGCCTTGAGCGAGAACACCTCCTACCTGGCGATCGGTTTCTGCTGCGTGCTGCTGGGAGTCTGGGGCCTGGCGGCCCCGTTCTTCCGCAGCCGGCGGGCCCGCTAGGAGCTGCCGGTGCCCACACCGAGACGCTGGCTTTGCCTTCCGCTGGCGGTCGCCCTGAGCGGGGCGGGGCCGCAGCCGCGTCCTGCCTCCGGCCCTCTGCGCGCGCTGGCCTCGAATCCCCGCTATTTCACCGACGGCTCGGGCAAAGCCGTCTACCTGGCCGGGTCCCACATCTGGCAGAACTTCCAGGACAGTGGGCACCGACTGGCGGAAAGCCAGGATCCGCCCCCGGCCTTCGACTACCAGCGCTACCTGGATTTCCTCGTGGCTCACGGTCACAACTTCTTCCGGCTGTGGCGCTGGGAGGCGCCCAAGTGGACGGACCGCCAGCCCGAGGGCGTCATCAAGTACTGCCGCCCGCATCCCTGGCCGCGTACCGGACCGGGCCTGGCGCAGGACGGCAAGCCCAAGTTCGACCTCGAACGCTTCGACGCGGAGTACTTCGACCGCCTGCGCGCCCGGGTGAGAGCGGCCCGGCAGCGCGGCGTCTACGTGGCGGTCATGCTCTTCGAAGGCTGGGAGTTGCAGTTCACCGACGCGTGGACCTATCACCCCTTCCACGCGCCGAACAACGTGACGGGCGTCGAGGCCGACCTGGACGGCGATGGCCGCGGCCTGGAGTACAACTCCCTGGCCGACAGCCCCGTGGGCCGGCGCGTCCTGGCCTTGCAGGAAGCCTACGTGCGCCAGGTCATCGACACGGTCAATGACCTGGACAACGTGCTCTACGAGATCTGCAACGAGGCCGGAGACTACTCCACCCCGTGGCAGTACCACCTCATCCGCTTCGTCAAGCAGTATGAAGCCGGCAAGCCCCGCCAGCACCCGGTCGGAATGACCTTCCAATACAAGGGCGGCAGCAATGCCACTCTCTACGCGAGCCCCGCCGACTGGATCTCACCCAACCCCGGCGAGCCGCTCGAGGGCTACCGGGAGAACCCGCCGTCGGCCTTTCGCGGCAAAGTGGTGGTCAATGACACTGACCACCTCTGGGGGCACACCGGCGGCGACGCCGTGTGGGTCTGGAAGAGTTTCTGCCGGGGCCTGAACGTGCTGTTCATGGAGGAGTTGCTGCCCTCGCCTACCTGGCAGGACTCCGCGCGCATGGGCATGGGGCAGACCCGCCGGTACTCCGAGCGCGTGAACCTGGCGGCGATGACGCCCGAGGACAAGCTGTCCCAGACCGGTTACTGCCTGGCCAGCCGCGGCCAGGAGTACCTGGTCTTCCAGCCCGGCAACAAAGGCGAGTTCACGGTGAACCTGAAGGACGCCCCCGGCACCTTCTCGGTCGAGTGGCTGAACGTCTACGCCGACACGACCGTGACCGCCAAGCCCGCTGCCGGCGGCGCAGTGAGAACCTTCACTACCCCCTTCGGCGGCCCGGCGGTGCTGTATCTGAAGCTGGCGAGCCAGTAGGGTAAGCCTTCAGCTTGCCCTCCGGGACAAGCCGGGAGGCAGGTCCCACCCTACTTCGCGTGGTAGTTCGGGAACGGCGGGCGCTGGTGCTGGGGCGGCGGATTCTTGCGGAGCGCCTCCAGCAGCACCCCGACCGCCTTCTCCAATTGCGGGTCGTGTCCCTCGCGGACGGCCCTGGGATCCATCTCGATCTCGAGGTCCGGGGCGATGCCTGTGTTCTCGGCCACCCAGGTGTTGGTGTCCGGATCCCAGAAGCCCACCGAGGGCGGCACGACCACGCCGCCGTCCATCAACATCGGCCAGCCGCCCAGGCCTCCGACCAAACCTCCCCAGGTGCGTTTGCCGATCAGCGGGCCGACGCCGGCCTTGCGAAAGTACCAGGGCTGCGTGTCGCCCCCCGAGCCGGCGTACTCGTTGATGAGCATCACCTTCGGCCCGAAGATGGCGCCAATCGGGCCGGTGACGTCTTCGCCGTCGCGCATGGCGCGGTAGTGCAGCAGTGGCCGCTTCAGGTAGTCGATGACATAGTCCGGCTGCAATCCACCGGAGTTGAAGCGCTCGTCCATGACGGCGCCTTGCTTGCCCACCTGCGCGAAATAGTAGCGATTGAAGTTCGTGTAGCCGCCATAGGCGGTGTCAGGCAGGTGGACGTAGGCCAGGCGGCCCCCACTGAGTTGGTCCACCTTGCGGCGGTTGCCTTCGGTCCAGGCCAGATTGCGCAGGCGGCTCTCGCTGCCCACCGGCGTCACGGTCACGTCGCGCGCGCCCTTGCCTGCCGGGTCAGGTCCCACCTTCAGCACGATCTGCTTGGCGGAGGTGCCCTCGAAGAAGCTGTAGAGGTTGTCGGTAGCGCGCAGTTCCCTACCCTGGACGGCCAGCAGGTACTCGCCGGCCACCACATTAACGCCGGGCTGGGTGAGCGGAGCGCGGGCGTCCGGGTTCCAGTTCTCACCGCTGTACACCCGGGCGAAACGGTAGCGGCCGCTCTCGATCGTGTAGTCGGCGCCCAACAGGCCTCCCACCACGCGCCGAACCTCCGGCTGTGAGCCGCCGCCTACGCCCAGGTGGCTGCACGTGAGTTCGCCCATCATCTCGGAGAACAGGTAGTTGAGGTCGCCCCGGCTGCCCAGGTTGTCCAGGAAGGGCTCGTAACGCTTCATCATCACCGGCAGGTTCACGCCGTGCAGATTGGGGTCGTAGAAGAAGTCGCGCTCGATGCGCCAGGCCTCCCGGTACATCTGCCGCCATTCGGTCATGGGCTCGACGCGGGTTTCCATGCCGTCGAGGCGCAGCGTTCCCTCGCCGGGCTTGGGCGGCTGCGCAACCGACGAGATGAACCACCGCTCCGCCTGCCGGATGAGCGCCTTCTCGCCGTTGGCCGACAGTTGAAACTGGCGGACGCCATCCAGCAGCTTGTCCGTCTTGCGCGTTTTGAGCTCGAACTTGTAGACGGTCACTCCGGTCGGGCCTTCCGGAGTGCCGACCATGAAGGGATCTTCCACCAGGAACAGCACGCCGGTCTTGCCCGCCACCAACCCGGCATAGCTGCGCGCCGGGATGGGCAGGGCCAGAATGCGCTGGTCGATGTTCTCGAGGTCGATCTTGACCTCGACCTTCTCCGCGGGCTTCGGCTTGGCGGCCTCGGGCTTCTTAGCCTCCTCCTTCTTGGCTTCTTCTTTCTTTTCTTCGGCCGCCTTCTCCTCGTCGCTCTCCGGGGCCAGCGGCGACGGCAGGTCCTTGCGCAGGACCGCCACGTAGACGCTCTGCGTGACGGGGCGCTGCATCCCCGACATGTCGCGCCAGCCCAGCGTCAGGCCGACATCGGTGGAGGCCAGGAAGTAGAGGTGCTTGCCGTCCTGGTCGAAGACGGGGTAGCTGGAGTCGCTCATGCCATCGGTGATCTGGTGGGCCTTGGCGGTCTCCAGCGAGTAGACGAACACGGCGCGCATGTGACTGCGAAGCTGCTTGGTGTAGGTGAGCCACTTGCTGTCCGGCGACCAGGCCACCTGGCTGATGCGCCGCGGCCCGTCGTAGCGGTCGGTGTCCACTTTCGCCGTCCTGCCGCTGTCCAGGTCCAGGTAGGCGAGGTTGAGCTTCTTGTCGGTGTAAGCGATCTTCTTGCTGTCCGGCGACCACGCGGCGATGTAGTAGTAGATCGGGGGCTCAGAGAGCCGGAACTTCCTCACCTCGCCCTGGCCGGTGTGCTCGCGCACGTGCAGCTCGTACTCCCCGGACTCGTCTGAGAGGTAGGCGATGGAGCGACCGTCCGGCGACCAGGCGGGGCCACGCTCGGCCACGCCCGGCGTATTGGTCAGGTTGCGGACGTCGCCCTTCTCGGCCGGCACGGTGAAAACCTCCCCGCGCGCCTCGAAGAGCGCCCGGGCCCCAGTGGGCGAGATCCTGGCGGCGGTGATACGGTTGGACACCCGCTCGATGCGGGGCCGCAACTCGGGCAGGTCGCCGCTCACGGTGACTGACACGCGCCGCGGCTTCAGGGTCTTGAGATCCAACAGCCAGATGGAGCCGAACTGTTCGTAGACGATGGCGTCCGGGCCGGCCGAGGCCGACTTGATGTCCAGGCCGGTGTTCGGGATGACCTGCGCAACCGTCTTGGCCTTGGTGTCGTAGGAGAACAGAGTCACCGGGCCGTTGCGGTCGGAGAGGAAAAAGATGCGGTGGTCCACCCACATCGGGTTGAAGTCGTTGGAATTCTCCCGCGGGATGCGCTCGACGGAGGAATCCGCCAGTCGCGCGACCCAGATGGGCGTAGTGCGCCCGCCGCGGTAGCGTTTCCAGGTGCCGAAGGCGCGGGCCAGGGGCACGTAGGCGATTTGGGAGCTGTCCGGTGAATAGGAGCCTTCCTCTGCCATGGGCAGCGGCAGCTCTGCGGGAAAGACGCCGTCCACCGGGAGGGTGAACAGCCGGCTGAAGAAGGCGTAGCTCGCGCGGCCGGAGCGGATCAGCACGCTCTTCCCATCGCGCGTCCAGCCGACGGCCGTGTCCGCCCCGGGATGGTAGGTGAGCCGCCGGGGCACACCGCCGCCGGCGGGCATCACGAAAACGTCCTGGTTGCCGTCGTACTCGCCGGTGAAGACGATCCACTGCCCGTCCGGCGAGAAGTGCGGCAGACCCTCCTGCCCGGGCGCGGTGGTCAGCCGGCGCGCCGGGCCGCCCTCGCGCGCCACGGTCCACAGGTCACCCGCATAGTGGAAGACGATGTGCGTGCGGTTCAGGGCCGGCTGGCGGAGCAGGAACGGCTTGGTATCATCCGCACCGCCGCAGGCGCCGGCCAGCAACACTACTAGTGCCAGCAGTCGAGTCATCGAATTCCTCTCTAACTTAGACGCGTCAAACGCGCGGACGTTCGCGCCGCACGAAGTCCATGTTCTGCACCGGTTCGGACTCGCACTCGGCGGCGATCACGCTCACCGGCGTGTCGGGCGCCGTCTTGGGCAGCCCGGTGAAGCGGACGCGGAAGCGGTCCTGCTCGAACTTGACCTGCTGGCCGCTGGCCAGCAGACGCGCCGAGGTCACCTTGGTCTGAAGGCCGCCCAGGGCCACCGTGTCGCCGGGCCAGAAATAAACATGCACGAAAAGCGTGTTGCCCTGGCGCGTGAAGTTGCAGAAGTTGGAGCGGCTCACCCGGCAGCGCTCCGCCCCGTAGATGGCCCGGCCATTGCGCGCCAACCACTTGCCCACCGCCTCCAGGATGCGCACCGATTCCTCGGGAATCGAGCCGTCCCCCCGGGGGCCGATGTTGAGCAGGTAGTTGCCGCCGTCGCGCGCGCAGGTCACCAGGTTGCGCACCACGGTCTTGGGCGTCTTCCAATCGTCGTCGGCGGCGTGGTAGCCCCAACTGTCGTTCATGGTCATGCAGGCTTCCCAGGCG
>CAZIRH010000035.1:0-19949 GCA_964541065.1 uncultured Solibacteraceae bacterium | reverse complement strand
GCCGCCGAAAAGCTCGAAATCGCGATCCACATCCTCCGGGGTGAACGCGATCCACTCGTCGTCGGAGGCCACGAAGATCGTCAGGAAGTTCTTCCGCGTCGCCATATCCCACAGCCGGATGGTCTGGTCGTCTGAACCGGATACCAGCGTCCGCCCGTCGGCGGACACGGCCACGGACAGGACCTCGCCCGTGTGTCCCACGAAGTCGGCCGGCTTGCGCTTCGGCGCCGCCAGCGAGTAAAGGGACAGCACGCCGCCCAGGCCGCCGCTGACCACCTGCCGCCCGTCCGGCGTGAAAGTGAAGCAACTGTGGCGGAAGCCCGAGCTATCGTTGCGGACCCACTCCGAGTGGTCTTTGCCGCCTTTGCGGACCTTCAGCGCCGCGTAGTCGTAGAAGCTGCCCACCCTCCTCTTCTCTGCTTCCAAGGCGTAGTCGCCGTGTGTCGTCAGGGCGCCGGCGAAGTCCTCCTCGCGCGCCGCGCCCCCCAGCACCACCGTGGCCTCGCCGCCCTCTTCCAGCACAACCGTCCGCTCGATGGGGCCAAGCGCGTTCAATCCGGGTTGCGCGCCCAGCCGCCACCCAAACGCGATCGCTTTTCCGTCCCGCCGGAAAGCCACCGCACGCACCGGTTGGCCGCCTCCGCTCAGCCGCCGCAACAATCGGGCCGTTCGCAAGCTCCAAAGCAGGATCTCGTTGCGTTCCCCGCCGGCGCTGGCCACCGTGTCGCCATCCGGAGAGACGGCGATCGCCAGGACCGGTCCGTCGTGGAGGTCGAAACGCACGCTGCGCTTACCTTCCGGGAACGCCAGCACGTCGCACCAGAACCTTGTACCCGAACTGCCACTCACCACCAGTTGCTGCCCCTTCGGGCTGAACGCCAGTGCTGCGGAGCGATCCACATCGGTGTCGATCACTCGCGGCGAACCGACCCTCGACAAGTCCCACAGGCGCACCGAGGCGTCCTCGCCGCTCGACACGAGGTACACGCCGCCCGGAGAGAACACTACCGAGCCGACGGCGCCCTTGTAGCCCTCTATCGTCCGCTCTGGCCGGTTCCGGCCGGTCCGCCATAGCCGGATCTTCTGGTCGAAGCTTCCCGAGGCGACCCTTCCATCGTCTGACCACGCCACGGCATACACCCGCCCCCGATGGTCATCCCACGTCCGGATGTTGTTCCACGAGGAAACCTCCCAGAGGCGGACCGTCCTGTCCCCAGACGCCGAAGCCAGCCACCGGCCGTCCGGAGAGAATGCAAGTGCGCCGACCACGTCCTTGTGGCCTCTCAGCAAGCGAACGACCTCGCCGGTTCGGAAGTCGTGTATCCGGACTGCCCGCGAATCGGCGGCGTCCCCCGCCAGGTTTCCGCCTGCGGCTACGTAGCGGTCGTCCGGCGAGACGGCCAGGGCATACAGGAACCCTGCCGGACCCGGGCCCACTTCGCCGCGCAGAGTCCGCACCGTTCGGCCGCTGGCCACGTCCCACACACGAACCACCTTGTCGTCGCCCGCGGAAACCAGCCAGCGGCCGTCGCGCGAGAATTGCAGCGCCCGCACCGTCGACGTGTGTCCCCCGGCGTCGATCACCAGCACGGGATCCGCCGCCAGTCCGCTGGCTGCGGCGGCCAACAGGGCGCACGCGATTCCGATTCTCACTTGGATATGCCCTCCTGACCGGATGTTGAGCCAGACGGTGCTGCGAGGTGTTCCGGAGTGCCGAAAAGAACGGGCAGAATCCGATCGTACGCTGACGCCTCGATGGTCGTCACTTCGGCCGAGCGCACGGTCAGCAGAACACGGTCATCGCGTCCAGATGCGGTGTCTCGCACCAGATACGTCGTCCACTCCTTTCCCCGCCAGACCAACCACGCGGCTTCGGTCTCCTTCAGAGGCGCCTGCCGGGTCGGCACTGACCTGACCTTCGAGACCCCCTTGTCCGCCACCAAGACGCCGTAGTTGGCCGGAAGAAGGAGCACCTGTAAAAGGATGAGAACTGCCGAGAGGGTCCGCAACGCCACCGAGGTGGGGGCAGTCGAGGCCAGCCGCGACGCGCGCCACCACAGAGCGGCCGGCACGGTCGTGCCGGCCAGCAGGAAGACGAAGTAGATCCCCGTGGACAACCCGTCCGGATCGAGCAACACCCCACGCAGTAGCCCCGAACCCTCCAGCGTCCGGGTCAGCAGCAGATCATGGAAATCGAAGCAGAGCCGCATTACCTTCTGGATCATGACCAAGGAGATCACTGAACTGGAGAGTAAGAGCAGGTTGGGGCGCTCCGTCAACTGGCACACCCGGGTCAGGAAGCCGCCCGAGCGCTTGCGCAGGCTCTCCGGTGTCCAGCATGACAGCAGCCGGCCGATCAGCCGCACTGGCAATGCCACCGCCAATACCAGCACCATCAACGAAGGAAAAATCGGCAGGAAGAAAACCAGGAACTTCGCACCCTGGAAAACATACCGCTCGTCGACGATCTCCAGGTCCGCGGGAATTCCGAATGTCGTCAGGTGAAATCGCAGCGAAATGTATCCAAGGACATACAAGACAAGGCTGGCAATAGTCGCATTTCCCGCCCACCCCTGGGCGAACGACTTGAGAGCTTCGTTGAGCTTCCCCAAGAACTCGCTCACGGCTCCTCCGCTTTCAGGCGGAAAGGTCTGGCTCCAGGTTCGATAAGATCTCGTCCAGGATTCCCGTGTTCGAATCCCGCGGAATGCAAGTATCCGAAATCTCCGTTTTTGGCTTCCTGGCCGCCATCCAGTATACACCCAAGCTTCTTCGGTCGAGCCATCTCTGCATGGTTTCCATCTGAGCACTCCAGGCGCGCTACCAGAATGGCAGCGTTGCCGCTCTCGTGACTAGGGGGATCAGAGCAGCCCGGCGCCGTCGAGCAGGGCCACGTCGCCAAGGACGTCCGCCACGGGTCCTTCTGCGATCAGCCGACCCTCGCTCAATACCAGCAGTCGGGTGCACAGCCCCTGGAGGAAGTCGAGATGGTGGCTGGCGATGAGGCGCGCCACCGGGAGCTGGTGCAGGAGCGCCGTCAGTTGGCGCACCGCGCGCGGGTCCAGCTCGGCGGTGGGTTCGTCCAGCAGCAGAGCCTCCGGCGAGCAGGCCAGGGCCGCGGCGATGGCCGCGCGCTTGCGCTCGCCCAGGCTGAGCTGCGAGGCCGCACGCCCGGCCACGCGGGCCAGGCCGGCCTGCGCCAGCGCGGCCAGCGCCCGCTCACGAGCCTCTTCCGCGGCCAGCCCGCGGTTGACCAGCGCCAGCGCCACGTCGTTGCTGATGGTGGGCATGAACAACTGATCTTCCGGGTTCTGGAAAACCACGCCGACGCGGCGGCGCGCCGTGCGCGTGGGCGGCTGGCCGAACCAGCGCACCTGGCCGAGGCTTCTGAGGAGGCCCAGCAGGCACCACAGCAGGGTGCTCTTGCCCGCGCCGTTGGCGCCCAGGATCCCCACGCATTCGCCCTCCGAGACCGCGAAGGAAATGTCGCGCAGCACCGGCTGCCGCGCATCGTACGCGAAGCTCAGGCGCTCGACCTCCAGCACCGGCTTCATTCCGCCGTCTCCCGCAGCACCTGGGCGACGAAGAACCGCTCCGCGCGGCCGATGGATCGCAGAAACAGGGCCGCCACGGCGAACACGAGCGAACGCGCGCTCCCGGGTCCCCACGTTCGCGGCACGGCCAGCCGGCGCGCCACCAGCACACGGTGCGCCTCTTTGTTCAGGATCGCCGTGAAGTGACGGACGAACAGGGCGAACAGCAGCGCCGCATACAGGGGCGAGCCGGGCCGGGCCCGGAAGATCCACCCGGTCCAGCACACCATGCTGAAGAGGGCGGCCGAGAGCAGAAAGACCGCCACGGTAATGAGCGGCAGCGTGGTCAGGGGCATCCCGCTGGCCGGCTGGATCAAGGCCAGCACACCGGCGAAGAGCAAAATCGGCAGCAGGCGTCTCATCGCGGCTTCTCCGCCCGCACGAAGTACCAGCCCGGCGCCTCCTCGGCCGCGACGCGCAGCATGCCCAGCCGCGAGAGCTGAGCCGCCAGTTCCCCGGATCGCGGCAGCGCGTCGCCCGCCACCGGCTCCCCCAGGGACCGATGAAACGCGTTCAACTCCTGGCTGCCCATCGGGTGCCCGACCGCCAGGGCGCCGCCGGGCCGCAGCACTCGGCTGATTTCCGCGAGCGCCGCCGAGAGGTCCGCAAGGTGCGGCAGCACGCCGAAGCACAGCACGGCGTCGAAGCGCGCAGCGGTGAAGGGCAGGCGCAGCCCGTCCGCGCAGACGCGCCGGATGCGCCGGTCAGGAAACTTTGCGGCGTTGACCCGCAGCATCTCCTCCGCCAGGTCCAGCTCGATGAGGGCCGCGGCGGGGCAGCGCGCGAGCAGCGCCGGCACGAGCACGCCCGTTCCGCAGCCCACATCCAGAACGCAGCGCGCATCGGGCGGGGCGCAGCGCTCGACGAAGGTCTCCACCTTCTGCGAAGCGCCCTCCACCGCCGGAAGCGAATCCCAGCGCGGCGCCAGTTGATTGAAGTGCTCCTGCTTAGCCTGGTTCACCATGTTCGAACAACGGCCCGGAGCGCTCCCCCAGCGCCCGCACCACCAGCGGCGCCACGGTTAGTTGCAGAGCCACTCCGGGCAGGCCCTGGAAGATCAGCGCGGCTCCCGTCATCGCCGGCGGCAGGCCGAACTGCCGTGCCAGAATCCAGGACAGCCCGAACGCCGCGGCGCGCCCGCACAGAATGGCCGGAACCAGCGCGCACCACACCCGGCGGCGGCTGGCGCGGTACAAGAGGGCCGCCACGCCGCCCAGCAAGGCCCCTTCCACCGACATGACCAGCGCCACGGGCGGATACAGCGGCGGCATGCCGGTGGCGGCCGCCGAGGCCAGCGGCGCCACCGCGCCCGCCAGCGCGGCCCAACCCGGCGGGGAGAGGAATCCGTTGATCACCAGCGGCAGCAGCAGCGGCAGGAACCGGCTGCCCAGGCCCACGGCGTGAAACACCACGGGCAGCGCCAGGGCCAGCGCCACGATCAGGGCGTTGATGACCAACAGACGCAGTCGTTCCTGGCTGAGTCGCGCCATTAGAATTGCACGCTCACGCCGCCCAGGGTGTTGATGCCCGGCATGGGGTAGCCGGGCAAGACCTCATAGCGGCGGTCGAGAAGGTTGTCCACCGTCCAGTGAACGCTCCAGCCGCGCCGCAGCGGCACGCTGCACCGGAGCGTGGCGACGGTGTATCCGCCGAGTTCCCGGAGCCTGCTCAGGTCCGCCCAGCGCCGGCCGACTGTCATCCCGCCCGCATGCAGAAAGATCCGGCCGGCCTCCCAATCCAGTGAGTAGTTCCATTTCTGCCCCGGCACCAGCGGCGGCAGATTCGTCGAGTGCAGCCAGGTATAGCCGGCGTGGAGGCGCAGGTTGCTTCGCGGCGTCCAGCGGCCGGTGGTCTCCAGCCCGCGATTGAGCGCCCGACCCGCGTTCTCCAGCTTGAGGTTGGGGAAGCGGCCCAGCGTCGCGATCACGTTGCTGAGATCCGCGTAGTAGGCGGTCACCGAGGCCGCCAGATTCGGGCGTGGGCGCGCCTGCAAGCCGGCCTGGTAGTTCCAGAGGTACTCCGGCTCGAGTCGCGGGTTGGGCGCGGGGAACAGGTACAGCTCGCGGATGGTGGGATGCCGGAAGCCCCGCGCCACGCCCACGACCACCGTGTAGCTGCCGGCCAAGTCGCGGCTCACGTGGAACTCCGGGACCGCCACGGCGCCGCACAGCGAGTGCCGCTCGTAGCGCAGGCCGGCGTTCAGCCGGGTCTGTTCGCCCGGCGCCCACTGAAGCCGCGTGAATCCGGCCGCGGTGTTCAAGCCGTGCTCTCCGTAGTCAAGGCCGGACTTCACGTTGCGCGCCCGGCCCCCGTATGAGGTCACGTCTGCGCCGGCCTCGGCCACCAACTTGGGCCGGAGGGCGAAGGACTGGTGTAGCCGCGCGCCCGTGGCGCTGTCCACCGAGCGGAAACCGTCGGTGATGATGTGGTGGCCGTGCGCGGAGTACAGGCGCGCGTAGCCCCAGCTCCGCGTGTGAGCGTGGTCCAGGTTCAAGCTGAATCCGCCGCGGCCCACGCGTGCGTAGCTGCCCGCCAGCGGCGCCTCGACCGGGCCGGGGTCCTCGACGTGGAAGTGACCGTACCGTCCCTGAAGAGACGCCTTCCAGGCCGGCGAGAGGTCGTAGCCGAGAGCGGCCGAGCCATCCTGGCTGCGGAAAGCGGCCGAGGGGCGGTCGCCGCGCGTGTGCGCCACTCCTCCGGCCAGGGAGTAGAAACCTCTCTCGAAGCGGGCGCCGTGCGAGAGGCGGTGCAGCCCGGTGAGGTAGGAACCGAGGCTCGAGGAGAGCCGTGTCTCGGCGCCCTCTTGTGGCCGGGCAGGCTGAATCTCGACGACGCCGCCCATGGCGTTGCTGCCGTAGAGCACCGAAGCCGGACCCTCGCTCACGCTGACCTCGGCGGCGTCCGAGAGGCTGTAGAAGTCCGGCAAGGGATGGCCCATCAGGCCCTGGAAATCGGGCCGCCCGTCGATGACTATCAGTACCTGGGTGTTGGGCGAGCCGCCCACTCCGCGCAAGGACACCTGCCCCGTGCCGTTGGTGGCGATGCCGTATCCCATCATGCCGCGGCGCGTGAGGAAGGCGCCGGGCGCCAGCGCCTCGACGGCGTCGAGCACCGTGCGGGCCCCGCTGCGGTCGATCTGGAGGGCGCTGCCGACGCTGGCGCCCGCGGGCAGTCCCTCGTCGCGGACCACCACGTCCAGCGACGTGCGCACCATGGCCGGGCGCAACCGCAGCTCCACGGGCCCGGCGGAGGAAGTCCCGATGGTTGTCGCCAGGGGCTCGAAGCCGGGCGCGCTCACGCGCACCGCGGCCGGGCGATCCACGTGGAAGCTCACGGCGCCGTCCTGGCCGGACCGCGCCGCGAGACTCCGCCCCGCGTGCCGGATCTCAACCGCGGCGCCCACCACGGGCAGGCCGTGCGGATCCACGACACGAAGCTCGAGGGTCTGGGCGGCGGCGAGCGCCGCCAGCGCGGCCAAGGGCCAGAGCCAGCGATGGCAGGGCATGCGGGTCACCCCAGCGGCGATAGTAGCACAAACAGGAAAAAGGTGCTACCCACGTGGGGCTGGCGAGCTGCGGCGCAGGTTCGCTGACGAGGTGGGCTTGCGCGTGATCGTGCTGGGCCTCACGCCAGCAGGCTGCGCAGGTACTTGACTCCCCGGAAGGGTATGTCCTCGGGTGTGGGTGCCAGATCGCGCCAGATGCAGGTGGCCGCGGCGATGGTTTCCATGGTGAAGCCGAAGCTCTCGATCACCAGGAAGCCCTGGTAGCCGATTTCCTGGAGCGCCTGGATGACGCCCGGCCAGTCGATGTGCCCGCTGCCCGGGATGCCGCGGTCGTTCTCGCTGGCGTGGACGTTCTTGAGGTATGGGCCCAGCAGGCGGATGGCGCCCGGGAGGCTCTTCTCCTCGATATTGGCGTGGTAGGTGTCGAAGAGCACGCCGACGTTGGGATGGTTGACTTCCTGGCACAGAGCCAGAACCTCGGCGGCCGTGGTGATGAAGTAGGTCTCGTAGCGGTTCAAGGCTTCCACGCCCAGCGTCACCCCGTGACGAGCGGCGAACTCGCCGGCCTCCTGCAAGCCCTCGACCACCTGCTTCCACTCGTCGGCCGTGCGGCGGCGTCCGGGCATATAACCGAGGGGGGCATAGAACGGGCCGCAGAACAGCTTGGAGCCCAGGTCGGCGGCCAGCCGGATCGAGTCCTGCATGAAGACCGCCGCCTGGCGGCGGAGCGCCGGATCGTCGCTGACAAAGCTGAAGTTGCCGGTAAAGGCGGTAGTGAAGGTGAGCTCGAGCGAGTTCTGCTCGGCCGCACGGCGCACCGCGGCGGCCGGGTAGCCCGGGATGTTGAAGGTGATCACCTCGACACCGTCGAAGCCCTGCTCCTTGAGCCTGGGGAAGATGCCCACGTGGGAATCATCGAACTTGTCCGTCCAGATCAGAGTGACCGTGCCGATCTTCATGGGGAAACCCTCCTCGTTGAGCTTTGGGACACTGTTCCTGCGCTCGCGCGCAGAACCATGGTAACAGGTTGCCGGGGCGCTACTCGTATCTGAGCGACTCAATCGGATCGAGGCGCGCCGCCTTCCGCGCGGGGTAGTATCCGAAGAACACGCCGACGAAGCCCGAGAAAACGAACCCCAGCAGAATGGAGGTGGGGCTGAGGAGCGTGGTCCATTGCGCCAGGCGCGAGATGGCGAAGGAGGCGATCACCCCGATCAGGATCCCGATCAGCCCGCCAATCAGCGACAGCGTGGCGGACTCGACCAGGAACTGCGTGAGGATGTCCTTGGTGCGGGCCCCGATCGCCAGGCGCAGGCCGATCTCCTTAGTGCGCTCGGTGACCGAGACCAGCATGATGTTCATGATGCCGATGCCGCCGACCACCAGCGACACGGACGCAATTGCGGCCAGCAGGATGGACATGATGCGGGCCGAGCTTTCGCGCGCCGCGAGGATCTCGGTGAGGTTGCGGACGGTGAAGTCGTCGTCCTGCCCGGACTGGATGCGGTGACGCTGGCGCAGCAGCGCGGTGACTTCTTCCTGCGCCTGGTACATCAACTTGGCGTCGCGGGCCTGCACCAGGATGACCCCGGCCGAGCGGGCGTTCGCGTGGCTGGCCCCGAGCACCTTCTTCTTGGCGGTCGAGATGGGGATAACGATCGTGTCGTCCTGGTCCTGTCCGGAGGGCGACTGGCCCTTTGGCGCGAGCACGCCTTGCACGGTGAACGGCACGCCGCGGATGCGGATCACCTGCCCGACCGGATCGGCGTCACCGAACAGGTTCTCGGCCACGGTGGACCCGAGCAGGGCGACCTTGGCGGCGCTGTCCACGTCCTGTTCGGTGAAGGCGCGGCCGGAGGCGATGGTGAGATCGCGGATGCGCAGGTAGTCGGGCGTCGATCCCTGGATGGAGGTGGCCCAGTTGTTGGAGCCGAAGACGACCTGCGCACCGCCGCGCACCGTGGGTGCCGCGGCCAGCACCGCGGGGCACTCGGCCGCGATGGCGGTGACGTCGTCCTCGGTGAGCGTGACCGCCTGGCCGCTGCCGAGCCGCACGCCCGAGTTGGTGATGGTCCCCGGCAGCACGATCAGCAGGTTGCTGCCGATCGAAGAGATCTCCTGCTCGATGCTGGCCGTGGCGCCCGAGCCGACCGCCACCATGGCGATCACCGCCGCCACACCGATGATGATCCCGAGCATGGTGAGGACGGAGCGGAAACGGTTGGCGCGGAGAGCGCTCAGCGCGATTTGGATGGTGGCCAGCAGCGTCATGGCTGTCCCCGCTAGAACGGCCGTGGGCCGCGCATGCCGGCGCCGGAGCCGGCCAGGCCGGCCCCCGGCGCCGCTTGTTTAGCCGCACCGACTATCACTTCGTGGCCTTCGCGCAAATCCCCGGCGACGACCTCAGTGAAAGTGCCATCGGTGATGCCCAGCTTCACCTTGGCGGGCTGCGGCTTGCCGTCGTGCCCCAAAATCCAGACCGTCTGCGCCGTGGCATCGCGGCGGCCGCCCAAGCTGCGTGCGCCACTGGCGGCGCCGGGCTGGGCGTCGGTCGGGCGGAAGCGCAGCGCCGCGTTGGGCAGGCGCAGAACGTCGTCCCGGCGGTCCACCAGCACGCGAACGTTCGCCGTCATGCCGGGGAAGAGCTTCTGGTCCGGGTTGGACACGCCAATGACGACGTCATAAGTGACGACGTTCTGTACGTTGATCGGGGCCTTGCGGATCTCGGTGACCAGCCCGTGGAAGGGGCGCCCGGGATAGGCATCCACGGTGAACCCGGCGGTCTGGCCGATCTGGACGCGGCCCACGTCGGCCTCGTCCACGTTGGTATCGACCTGCATTTTGGTGAGGTCCTGGGCGATCTCGAAGATAGTGGGCGCCTGTAGGCTGGCCGCGACGGTCTGGCCTACGTCCACCTTGCGCGAGACCACTACGCCATCGACCGGCGCCAGGATGTAGGTGTGCTGGAAGTCGATCTGGGCCTGCTGGAGCGCAGCGGTTTGCTGCTTGACCTGGGCCTGGGCGGTCGCCACCTGGGCGCGCGCCACCTCGAGGCCGGCTTCGGCGCCGCGGATGTTGTCGCGCGCCGCCTGCACCTGGGCCTCGGCCGAAGACACCGCGGCCACGGCGGCATCGTACTGCGCCTGCGCGGAATCGCGATCGGCCGTCGCGATCAGGCCGCTGCCGAAGAGTTGGAGCTGGCGGTCGTACTTCACCTTCGAGTCGGCGGTGGTCACCCGCTCACGGGCCAGGCTGGCCTGGGCGACGGCCAGCATGGCCTTGGCGTTGGAGATCTCGGCCTCGGCCTTCTGCTGTGTCGCCTGCGCATTGCCGACCGCGGCGCGGGCGGCGTCCAAGTTGGCCTGAGCCTGGTTGACACGGGCCTGGAAGATCTCCGGGTCGATGCGGGCGACGAGCTGTCCCTTCTTGACGCGGCTGTTGAAATCCGCGTACAGCTCCTTGATGTTGCCGGACACCTGGGTGCCGACCTGGACGGTGACTACGGCATTGAGGTTGCCGCTGGCCGAGATCGTGCTTTCGATGGCGCCGCGGTCCGCCCGCATGGTCCGGAATTCCGAACCGCGCTGGCCGCGCAGGCCGGCCCACGCGCCCAGCCCGCCGAGGACGACGAGCGCCGCACCGAACCACACTACTCTCGTCTTCATATAGGTCTCTTCCCGAGGGGCGCTCCCCTTCCGCCTGTCTATCTGGTCCCTCACTCAATATGGTGCTAACCGTCCCGCCGGGGTTACAGAAAGCTCCGTAAGGATGGGGGCTGTGCTCGCGCAGCGCATCCCACGTACAGCCAACTTCGCGGCTAACTTCTGCAACTTTCCCTGGCAGCCCGTGGAAAGAGCCGCGCCATCGCGAAGGCCACGGCCAAAGGCGTCGCGTTCGTCTACATTCACTGCCGGGGCGACAGGGAAGAGGCCGTCGTGCCCGGCCCGATCGAGTTCGCCCGCTGGGAGAAAGGGCTCAAGGTAGTGTCCCGTCTCGCAGGTTCATTGACCATCTTGCGGGACAGGACGTTAGGCCGAACGCCCCGCTATACTGAGGGTGTCGATGGGATGACCGCAACACACGAAGAAGCAGCGGCGCCCGCCCAAGGGATTCTGCGGCGCGCCGCCCAAATCCTGCGCGAAGAAGGGCTGCTGACGCTGTGGTTCCGAATTCTGGGGGAGACGGTTTACCGCAGGCTCCTTCTGCTGGAACGGACGCTGGATAAACCGCTGCCTTCCTTTCGGCCCCGTGGTCCTGTCGAGACCCGCTGGCTGCGACCGGAGGAGGCGGCTGCCTACGCCAGTTTTTGTGGCACGCTAAGCGAAGCGGAAGTCGCCAGGCGGCTCTCGGAAGGTCACCGCTGCTGGATCGCGGAAGCGGAGGGCCGCATCGTCCACGGGCGCTGGGTGGCTTCCTCCAGGGCCTGGATCGAATACCTGAAGCTGGATCTCCCGCTGGCGCCGGGGGAGGCGTATTCTTACCAGGCCTACACCGCGCCGGAGCTGCGCGGCCGCAACCTGGCGACTGCTGCGCAGGCCGCGGTGCTGGGTGTCCTCAAGGAGGAGGGATTCCAGCGCGTGTTCCTGTGTCTTCAGCCGGACCGCGCCATCGCCTTCCTCCCTCCTGTCAAGAACGGGTTTATCCCGGTGGCCTGGCTGGGCTGGGTGCGGCTGGGCCCGTGGCGCAGGGTCTTCCGGCGCCCGGTCAGGCGGTTCCCATCCTGGGCCTCGCGCGCTCTGGGCACGGGCTCGCGCTACTGGGACGCCGTCAGTAGATGGCGCGCCCAGCAGCATTCCCACCTGGACTGGTTTCTTGGGAGCTTGAAGCGCCGGACGCATCTCCGCCTGATCCGGCGCTGGGGCGGAGTCCCGGCCTCGGGCCGTGTGCTCAAGACGGACCTCTTTGAGGAGGCCGATGGGTCGGGCGGCTTTCTCCACGCGCTGCGTAGGGCTGGAAACACGGTCGCGGGCATGGACCTCTCGCCGGCGGTCTGCGAACGCGCCGCGAGCAACTGTGCCGCCGGACTGTGCTCCTATGCGGCCGCCGACGCGCGGCGGTTGCCCTTCGGCGACGGCACCTTCCGACTGGTCATCTCCACTTCGACGCTGGATCACTTCACCGTGCTGGAGGATCTCGGAGCAAGTCTGCGCGAATTGCGGCGCGTTCTGGGGGAGGGCGGGCGGCTGATCGTCACGGTGGCCAACCGTCAGAACGTTTTCGACCCGCTGCTGCGCCTGGCCGCGAGGCTGCGGCTGACGCCCTTCTTCTTGGGGCGCTCCTACACGGTGCGCGAACTGGCCGCGGAAGTCCGCTTGGCGGGGTTCAAGGTGCTGGACACCACGGGCATTCTGCACGGGCCGCGGCTGATCCCGGTTCTGTCGGTGGCGCTGGCGCGAAAGCTCGGCTGGCGCTGGCTACAGCGCGGGGTGCGCCGCTTCTGGCTTCGCGCGCAGGAGCTGGAAGGAACCCGGTGGAAGCACTGGACGGCGAGCTTCGTGGCCGCCTTGGGGGAGGTGAAGCAGTGATCTCAGACATAGTGCGGAGCCGGGCTGCGGCGCCGGCTCCAGGAGAATGACATGCTGAGCCGGGCCTTGGAAGTGGCACGCCTGTGGCCCACGCGGTCTCTGGATCCGGAGAAGCTTTCCGCTCTCCAGTTCCGCAAGCTGCTGCGGCTGGTTCGCCGCGCCTATGAGGAAGTGCCTTTCTACCGCGCTCTCTACCGAGAGGCCGGCTTCGAGCCGGGTGATTTGCGCAACCTGGAGGACTTACGCCGGCTGCCCGTGGTCACGAAGAAGCAGTTGCGGCGGGCCGGCGAGGAGAACATCATCTCCCGGAACTTCGACCCGAAGCATGGTGTGGTGTTTCACACCAGCGGAACTACGGGCGAGCCCTTTAAGGTGCTTATCTCACGGCGGGAACGCAGGACCCGGAGTCTGGTGGACTTCCGCTGTCTGCTCGCGATCGGCTTCCGTCCCCGCGATCGCCTGGTGAGGGTGGGCCCATTACACGAGCGCCCGCCGTCGCTGCATGAGCGTCTGGGGTTCTATCGGGTATGCACCATCTCCGGAGACCTCGCTCCGCAGGAGCAGCTCCGGCGGCTGTCGGAATCGAAGCCCGATCTGCTGCGGAGCTACCCCACCACGCTTGCGGCTCTGCTGAGTTTGGCGCCGCAGCTCCGGCGCGTTATCCAGCCCCGCAGACTCATAATGTCCAGCGCGGTGCTCGAGCCTGCCTTGCGGCGCAAGGCGGAGGAGGGACTAGGCGCCGAGGTCTTCCTGTCCTATGGCGCGATGGAAACGGGCCGGATCGCGGCGGAGTGTCCGGCGCATCAAGGGCTGCATGTCAATGCGGACCATGTTCTTTTGGAGATCCTCTGCGGGGATCGGCCGGCGGGGCCTGGGGAAACGGGCGTGGCGGTCGTGACCACGCTGAACCAGCATGGGATGCCATTGATCCGGTACCGGCTGGGCGACCTGTGCGCGTGGACCGGCCGGGCCTGCTCCTGCGGCTGCACACTTCCCCTCATCCATCCCCCAGAAGGGCGCTCCGACGACGCGCTGCGGTTCCCGGGCGGGGTTGTGGTGTCCTCGTTGGGATTCTACCGTTTGCGCATGGTAAAGGAAATCGAGCGCTTCCAAGTCATCCAGGAGAGCGAAGAACTGGTCCGGGTTCTCATCATCCCGTCAGAGGCGTGGCTGGAAAGCAGGACCGCGCGCCTGGCGGAGGAGTTGACAGCGCTGCTGCCGCCCGGGGTCCACCTCCAGGTGGAGTTGGTCGGCGAGATCGAGGACACCGGACAGAAGTTCAAGGTCGTGGTCTCGAAGGTGAAAGGTGAGGAGCCGGATGCCGGCGCGTCTCGCTCAACGAGCATGACATGCTGAGCCGAGCTTGGGAACTGGCGCGTCTGTGGCGCACCCGGTCCTTGGAGCCGGAGGCGCTGTCCGCTCTCCAGTTCCGCAAGCTACAGCGGGTGGTTCGCCGCGCCTACGAGGAGGTCCCCTTCTACCGCGCCCTGTACCGCGAGGCCGGCTTCCAGCCGGATGATTTGCGCAACCTCGACGACCTGCGCCGGTTGCCCGTGGTCACCAAGAAGCAGTTGCGGCAGGCGGGTCAGGAGAACATCGTATCCCGGAGCTTCGACTGGGAGCGTCGTATCGTGTTCCATACCAGCGGAACCACCGGGGAGCCGTTTCAGGTGCTGGTCTCCCCGCGGGAGCGCAGGATTCGCAGCCTGGTGGGTTTCCGTTGCTTGCTGGCGATGGGATTTCGTCCGAGGGACCGCCTCGTGTGCGTGGGTCCCCTGCAAGAGCGCGGGCCGTCGCTTCATGAGCGTCTGGGGCTGTATCGGGCCTGCACCATCTCCGGACGCCTCACTCCCCAGGAGCAGCTCCAGCGGTTGGCGGAATCGAAGCCCGATCTGCTGTGGTGCTTCCCCACCGCACTTTCGGCTCTGCTGACTCTGGCGCCGGAATTGCGGCGCGTCGTCCAGCCCCGCATCCTCATAGCGTCCAGCGAGGTTCTCGAACCTGCCTTGCGGCGCAGGGCGGAGGAGGAACTGCGTGCCGAGATTTTCCTGTCCTACGTCGCGCACGAAACGGGCGGGATCGCCGCGGAGTGTCCGGCGCATGAAGGCTTGCACGTCAATGCGGACCATGTTCTGCTGGAGATCCTTTGCGGGGACCGGCCGGCGGCGCCCGGGGAGACGGGCGTGACCATCGTGACCACGCTGAACCAGCAGGGCATGCCATTGATCCGGTATCGGCTCGGCGACCTCTGCGCCTGGACCGGCCGGGCCTGCTCCTGCGGCTGCACGCTTCCCCTCATCCATCCGCCTGAAGGGCGCTCCGACGACATGTTGCGCTTTCGGGAGGGAGTCGTCATTTCCCCGCTGCGGTTAAAGCACCGTCTGAAGTCGTTGGCCGGCACCGAGCGTTACAGGGTGGTCCAGGAGAGCGAAGAGCTGATACGGGTCCTCATCGTCCCGTCAGAGACGTGGGCGGAAGGCAGGACCGCGCGCCTGGCGGAGGAGTTGACAGCGCTGCTGCCGCCCGGGGTCCGTCTCCAGGTGGAGTTGGTCGGCGAGATCGAGGACACCGGACACAAGTTCAAGACGTTCGTCTCGAAGGTGACCGGCGAAGAGCGGGAAACTGGTTCTCGGAAATTGGGATCTGATTGATAAGATGGGGTTGCGCATCTTCCGTCGATTCTCTCCCGCCCTCGTCTTCTCTGCGTTACTCGCGTACCTGTTGGCTTCATTCCGAAGCCGTGCGGCTCTGCAAAATGAGGTGCTCGCCCTCCGTCACCAACTCGGCGTCCTGCGTCGCTCCCTGAAGCGGCCGAGGCTGACCGCAGCAGACCGTATGGTCAAGGAGTCGCCGGAACCGCGACCGGTGCAGCGGCCGGAGATGGGGCCAGTCGTGGCGGCTCCGCAAGTCGGCGGACTGCACCATCGTTAGCAACGACGGGCGGCGTGAGATCAGCAGTTGCCGCCTTCCCCCTCCGGGATGCGTGCGCCGCGAGGGCTGTTTCTCACCGCGTGAACCCACCGGACGCTGCGACCGAGTGGCCATCGAGGGCCGGCTGCGCCTTGAACCCCGACCGCTCCCCGCCGAATCCACCGGATTCCCGGCAGTCCTTCGGCTTCCCACGGCCCGTGCTCAGTCACCGCTTGGCTCGGATAGGGTTTCCGATAAACACAGTGGGCCGCCAGATCCAGTTCGGCCTCAAGTTTCTCTGGTAATGTGTAGGACTAGCTTCCAGGCTTGTCCGCGTGGTTTGGCCCGCCCGCCCGGGGACAAGGTTGGAACCCTATCCTGCTGTGGAAGGAGCCGGAATCGTGAAGCTTCATGGTTTGTTCCTGTTTGTGCTGTTGAGCGGGACCGCGGCCGAATGCCAGAGTCTCGAATGCGACCTGCGCGAGTACAAGCCGGTGGAAGGGCTCAGGGCCGCGGTGACCGCCGGCGGGTTGCAGGTGAGTTGGCAGGGGGAACGGGGGCAGGCGCTGCGCGCGACCTTCGCCATTGCCGGCCATCAGCCGGTGGTCCGCGAACTCGCGATGCGCAAGGGCGGCGGAAGCTGGGTGGCGCTGGCAACAGACCTCGCGCCGGAGTTCGACGTGGTCAGCGGGCTCCGGCGCATCTCCGAGCAACAACTCCAGCCCATGCGGCGGCTCAAGATGAATCTGACGCCCGAGGTTCTGGAGAGGGAGGCGTGGAACGCCTTCTGGGACGCCCCGCTGCACGTTCCGGGATTCAAGGGCACGAACCCGGATCTGCCGCGGCGGCCCGAAGAGATCCGCCGGGCCAGCGCGAGCTACAACATCAGCGGTTGCGCGGTGAAGACCGACGGCGCGCGGCTGGAAGTGACGTTCCCGGGCCTGTCGATGGGGATCTTCGCAGGCCAGCTCAGGTTCACGGTGTACAAGGGGACCAACCTGCTGCGGCAGGAAGCCATCGCCAAGACCGAGGAACGCAGGGTCGCCTACAAGTACAACGCGGGGCTGAAGGGTTTCGCCATCGACAAGGTGAAGGCGGTGAAGTGGCAGGACGTGTCGCGCTCCTGGCAGAAATACGAGTTTGGCGGCTCCCCCAACACGGATCCGGTGGCGCTGCGGGCGCGCAACCGGCTGGCCATCATCGAGACCCAGGGCGGCGCGCTGGGGATCTTTCCGACGCCGCACAAGTTTTTCTTCGCGCGCGAAATCGAGCTGAACCTGGGCTGGGTGTGGTATCGAAAAGACGACGAAAAGTCTTTTTCAGCCGGCATCCGGCAGGCCGAACAGGAAGAGGGGTACCGCCCCTACGGCGTCTCGGACGAGGTGTGGAACCGGAGGGCGGCGCAGTCGCGCCGCCACCTGGCCAATTTCGCGCTCTACAACGCGCCGCCGGGGACCTGGCAGCGCATGCCGGTCTACTACTACCTGAGCGGGGAGGACGTGGAGGCGACCCAGCGGGCGGTGCTGGCCTACACACACGCGGACCGCTACAAGGAGCTGCCCGGCTACCAGGTGGCCGTAAGCCACTTCCACACGCACTTCAACGAGCAGTTGTCCGACGCCGGCACCATCGACTTCCAGCCCACCTGGCTGCCGGTGTTCCGCGATCTGGGAGTCAACATCGCCATCATGGCGGACTTTCATTCCGACAGCCACCCGATGGATCCCGGCCCGCTCCGGCTGAAGGAGCAGAAGGTCTACTTTGAGGGCTGCCGGCGGCACTCCGACCGCGGCTTTCTCATCATTCCCGGTGAAGAACCGAACATGACCTTCGGCGCCCACTACATGCTGGTCACCCCGCGCCCGGTCTACTACACGCACGTGCGCCAGGCGGGGCAGCCGCTGGTGGAACATGTCCCGGAATACGGGCAGGCGTACCACATCGGGTCGCCTGCGGATGAGATGGAAATGCTGCGGCGCGAGCAGGCGTACGTCTGGCAGAGCCATCCCCGCTCGAAAAGCTCCACCGGTTATCCGGAGGCCATTCGCGAGACCGAGCCGTTCCGGAGCGACCGGTTCCTGGGCGCCTCGTGGGAGTCGCTGCCGGTGGACCTGTCGGAGGAGCGCCTGTGCGAGAAGCGCTGCTTCGGCACGCTCGACGATATGAACAACTGGGCCGGTCCGAAGTACCTGATCGCCGAGGGGGACACCTACATGAAGTACCCCGAGGACGAGACCTACCCGTACCTGAACGTCAATTACATCAAGCTCGACCGCCTTCCCCGCTTCGATGAAGGCTGGGGGCCGATTCTTCAAGCGATGCGCGCGGGCGATTTCTTCATCACCACCGGCGAAGTGCTCTTCCGCAAGTATGGAATCGAGGGGAGCGGCGCCCGGCGGACGTTCACCGCGGAGGTCGAGTGGACCTTCCCGCTGGAATTCGTGGAACTGGTGTGGGGAGACGGGGACACGATGGGGCGGCAAGTCATCCGGGCGACGGAAGCAGCACCATTCGGCAGCCGCCCATTCCGGATGCCGTTCGACGCCGCCGGGAAGAAGTGGGTGCGGTTCGCGGTCTGGGACTCGGCCGGCAACGGCGCTTTCACCCAGCCGGTACACCTGGCCACGCCATAGCCGGCGTGAGATCAGCAGTTGCCGCCTTTCCCCTCTGGGATGCGTGCGCCACGAGGGCTGTTTCTCACCGCGTGAACCCACCGGACGCTGCGACCGAGTGGCCATCGAGGGCCGGCTGCGCCTTGAACCCCGACCACTGCCCGCCGAATCCACCGGATTCCCGGCAGCCCTTCGGCTCCCCACGGCCTGTGCTCAGTCGCGCCTGGCTCGGATGGGATTTCCGATAGGCACAGGCTCTGTTTTGAGTGAGTTGGGTGGTGGGCCCGACAGAACTCGAATCTGTGACCTCTACCGCGTCAAGGTAGGAAAATCAATCACTTACGAGCAGCCGTCTATGAAAACAAAAGAGTTATCTGAGGGCGATTTGGACTCCATTTGTACGCCAGGAGTCGCACCTTCCGAGTCCGGCCTCCCCTTGGACCCCAGAAGAATCGACACGGATCTGTCGGCCCGCTTCGCGATGGCCACCTGCCGCTACTTGGTTGGGGTGGCGGTGGTGACAGTTCTTTGTCGTGCTCTCGGAGAAAGCTCCTGAGTTCCGAAACGGAAATCGCTTCTCCGATTACGACCTGCACCATGTCGTAGAACTCCTCCAATACCAGACCGATCGCTTCTCGGTCAGACACATCCTCACGCGTTCCGTCTGGTCGGGTTCTGAAGAAAAGGCCGGCGAGCCCCACTCCACCCGACTTCTTGAAGCCCTCGATGACTGTGGGAACGGCTTGGCTGAATAATCGCTGTTTCCACACAACCACGCCAACAACTCTGTTGTCATTGGAAACGAACACCGGACCACCAGAGTTGCCCGGGTTGAAAGCGGCATTGACCACGATATGTTTCACGGTGCGTTTCCCGATCTGCGCCGCGTTGTAACCAGCCACATAGCCAACGCTGAGCAGTGGAGCGGGGCCGCTATAGATGAGGGGGAAGCCCCAGGTTGACACGGCGGTGCCGAGCGGCGGGTTTATATCGGACCCGAGCTGTAATCCGCCCTTCAGAGCTACGCTAGGGACTAGCACCGCGAGATCCCGTTGCGGATCGCCGACCAACTTAGAAAACGTAACTCGGTTCCCGGTAGGCGAAAAAGCTGTAAGATCTGAAGCCGCGCAACCCTCGATGACGTGGTGATTGGTCACGACAACGCCGCTCTGAATCAGGAACGATGTCCCCTTTTTCTGTAGCTTCGGACAGTACATCAGATAGACCGACGTGATCGCGTTGCGCTGCACGGGGCCTGCCGCGTCAAGCACCCATTGCGTAGCTATCGGCACAGCGCTCGCATTGTCAGGATCTTGAGCGAACAAATGGGCTGCCACTGCCACAGCCGCAAAAAAGACCTTCTTCTTCATTCCGCCTCCTCACCCAATATGCCGCCAGCTCTAAGGGACTTTCAACCATGTGCCGGAATTCTGCCTCGGCCTTGGCGGTCAGTGCGGGGAGCCCGGATTGGCGGAAGACCTGCCCGTTGAGCGAATCCCGATACCCCAGACCCCTACCTTGTATGAGTAGCGCTCTTGTCAGTGCCGGGATTATAAGTGGAAGAAAGATAAGCACCGGAGGCGGAGTCGATCCGCCGTTGGAGTCCAACTGGAGTCCAAATCCAGGCCAGGTTGGACTCCATTTGGACTCCAGAGGCCGGGTAGTACGAAGGCTTTTTCAAGGTAAGTCTTTGAATTATTGATGGTTATGTGGTGGGCCCGTGGCGACTCGAACGCCAGACCTCTACCGTGTCAAGGTAGGAAAATCGGCTCTGCGCCAGAATTCGTGGTTCTCAGGAAAGCCG